>NZ_JBMLRC010000342.1:4409-13079 GCF_049241225.1 Emticicia sp. | reverse complement strand
AAATCTTTTACTTTCCAGTTGTAGGGCGTTTGACCAGTTTGAAGTACCGAAACTGTGCCACCATAAGTATTTTTTGATGGATAAAGTTTGAGGTCGGGGTAAGTGCTTGCTGAAATTTCAGAATCAAATCTTGGGTCGAGGATTTTTTCACAAAATGGGTCGCCAACGGCCGTTTTTCCATCAATTAGATATTGAAAAGCGTATTCTTTGCCTTTTTCTAAGTTGTTGATAGTGAGCCAATAACGTTCGCCATCGGGCGTTTGATTCATCAAATATCTTGGGTCGATTTGCCAATCGTTGAAATCGCCAATGAGGTAAACAAAACTTTTCTTAGGAGCAAAAAACGAAAACGTGACGGTATTATCATTGATATAATTAATGCCGTCTTTGATATTTGGCGGAAGATTCAAGATATTAAGTTTAGGTTTGATATTAAATTTAATTTCGTCAATTATTTTTTCATTGCCACTTTTGATTTGAAGAAACATATTTTTAGGTGTAGGAGTCATAAAAATTGTTACCGAATCTTTATTTGTAACAAAGGAATTATATAAATCAACATTAGCAGTAAAGGCATCACTGGTTGTATTAAATCCAAAAGTAATTTTATCTGCTTTTTTTGAGGTTTTTATACTGATTTTCAATGACTGATTTTCGTCAAAAAAAGTATTTAAGTCAGGTTCAAGGAGTTTGTAAGCCAATTTATCGTCGAATAAATCCAAAATAAAATCCTCAGTTTGGGCTTTTCCATCGCCACTTTTGAGCAATAATCCAAGTTTTTTAATAGTTCTTCCAACAGGAACTTTGAAATAATCACGAGGTTTTAGTTTGATACTCCATCGGTCGTTGCCCAGCGAAGTCATTCGTCCCATTTCAAACGGAACGCCAAAGTTTGTTTGTCCAGTAGGCTGAAACTCAAAGGCATTATCGGCCGTTCCAGCACCTGACCATAGAAAAACATCAGAAGTTTTTCCCAACAAACCAGCAACCCGAACATCCTTAGATTGTTTTAAATCAAATGTAATAGTGATTTCTTTGTCACCATTTGGGAAGAAAGAATCTGTAGTAACAGCTTGACTAAAAGACTGTTGTAGTACAAAAAGCAGCAGTGTGCATTGTAGTAGAATGCGTTTCATTGTCGTAATAAGATTAAAGTATTTCGTAAAAATACAATTAATTTCTGAGAACATACTTTTCCAGCACCTCATAAACTCGATGAATCGGTAAACCCATTACGGTATAAAACGAACCTTCAATTTTCGGAATCCCTATCATTCCAATAAAATCTTGTACTCCATAGGCTCCCGCTTTATCGAACGGTTTACAACGCTCAATGTAATAATCAATTTCCCAGTCGCTCAATTCCTTAAAATGTACATACGAAGTATCAGCAAAACCGATGGTTTCATCGGAGGTCATTACACATACGCCCGTAATCACTCGATGAACTCGTCCGCTCAACATTCTGAGCATTTCTTTGGCTTCGGAGTAGTCGGCGGGTTTATTTAAGATTTTGCTCGGCCTGACAAGGCTTTTTTCATTTTCTTGGTCAACAACAACTACCGTATCGGCACAAAGAATAATTTCGTCTTGAAGGTTTTCTCTGAAACATTCGGCTTTTGTGCGAGCCAAGAAAACTGGTACTTCTTCAACGGGCATTTCTTCCGAAAAACTTTCATCCGTTGGTATCACTTTTACCGTAAATTCATAGCCAGCATTGTGCATGATTTCACGGCGACGTGGCGAGTTGGATGCTAAAACTAATGGTTTTGATAATTTCATTCTTGATTGCTATATTTTCAAGTGGCGAAATTCGTTATTTTTAGCCAATTATCAGTCTTAATTTTAAATTTAAGTCCGATTCAATGAAAAATTGTTAAATTGAGACATGAAGTATTTGTTTATCATATTTGTTTTGTTTTTGAGTCCAGCTTTGGCCCAAAAAAGCCTATCTGATAGCCTCGATAGCGGAAAATCTGTTGAGGATAGCATCATGTATGCGAAGCTAAAACAAAAAATGAATAAGAGTAAAGTTGGAAAAAGTATCTACGGAGCGGTATTTCGGGATGTTTATAATTCTAACCAAAACAAAGAAATCAAGGAAATTGAGGTAAATCCGTTTGAAAAGTATGATGGAAAAGTAATCGGAAAAATTATTATCAAGAAACTCGAAATTTTTGGCCCAAGTGTCAATGATACTACTCGAAAAGGCTCGAAAATTGAACATTTTGCCAGTAAAAGTTTTCACTACAATACCCGTGAAAAAGTTATCCGTCAGTCATTTTTATTGTTCAAAGAAGGAGATAAGCTCAATCCACAAATTTTAAAAGATAATGAGCGTTTACTTCGTGCTAACCCAATCATTCATGATGCTCGTATTTACATCATTGAGCGTCCGGAAGTAGATTGGATGGTTGATGTTTTGGTGATTACGCAAGATGTATGGTCAATAAATTTTGATGTTTCGGGCGATAGCTTCCGAAACTTTGGCTTCGGAGTGGAGGAAAAAAACTTTCAAGGTCGAGGTCATTCGTTTCTGAATAAAGTCACCTGGCGAGCTGACGACCCATATCAGCGTTTGGGTTGGCGAAGTATTTATACAATTCCGTACATTGGAAGTAGTTTTGTTTCGGGGCAGCTGAAACTCATCAATGAGCGAGATTTGGCTCAATATTCAGCACAAATTTATAGACCATTTCTAACAGTAGAAACCCGAAATGCGGGTTCTGCCGAATTAGGCTATACTCGTGTGCGTGAATACAAGAAGCTAATAATCAACGATATAGATAGTGCATTAACTTATAAAGTAAGCTATTTTTACTCTGATGTTTGGTACGGTCGTGCATTCAGACTTGACCCGACTCAGCGAAATAAGCAATTAGTTTTGGCACTAAGAAGAAGTAGCTTTGAACACCGAAAACGCCCCGAAGTAAGTGCCGATACTAATAAGATTTATTGGAATCGTACGAACTGGTTAGCCAGTATTGGGTATTCTAATCGAAATTATCAGCGTGATTTTTTGATTTATGGTTTTGGTCGAACCGAAGACGTTCCCGTCGGAAATCTATTTTCTTTTACGTTAGGAACCGAAAATACTGAGTTTGGTAACCGTGGATATGCAGGAATGCAGTTTGCTAAAGGAAAATACTTACCAGCCGAAAAAGGATATTTATATGTTTTGGCCAATGCGGGCACATATCTTAAACAGAAAAAAACGCAGCAAGGTATTTTGGGTTTTCAAGGTTTTTATTTCAGCCCACTCATGAAAGTGGGTAAATCTCAAACTCGGCAATTCATAAACTTGGGTTTCACTTACGGAATCAATCGAGATGCACTCGATTACCTAAATATAAGTGGTAGAGAAGGTATTTTAGGCGTAAATAGCGAAGGCCTTAGAGGTGATAAAAGGTTGACACTCGGCTACGAAACTGTTTTGTTTTCTCATAAGAGTATCTTCGGATTTAGGGTTGCTCATTTTGCATTTGTGAATTTAGGTATGGTGAGTTTGAAAGGAAGCTTGCTCATTGACAGCAAAATATATCAAGGATATGGCATTGGTTTTAGATTAAGAAACGAGAATCTCACGATAAGCACTTTTCAAGTTCGTTTAGGATATTACCCAAATATTCCAGACATTTCTAATGCTTTCAGATTCGCTTTTGATACTTCGCAACCGCTCAAACTACGTGATTTTGATATTTCGGCTCCGTCAATTATTCCATTGAGATAATTTCGTTTTTGGTCGGCATAATTCTACCAATAACTTAAAAATCTAAAAGTTTTTTTAGATTTTTTTTAATATCTTTTTCTTCGTTAAATCTCTCATTATCAGCGTTTTTGTTGATAAAAATAAGCATTTTTAAATATTTTAGTAAAGAATTTTAAAGTTTTTTCTGAAAACATTGAACTAAAAATAATCAGTCGTTGTATTATATGTATAGACATATATTGTCAATGTATTATATTTGCATTGAACTAAATAAAAATATAATTATGTCAATCGAAAAAGATATTAAACAACAAAAGCCATTTAAGAGTAAGTATCAGAAAGTGGTTGTAAATATAATGTACACGTCCAATTGGATGAGTTCGGAGCAGCAAGGTTTACTAAAACCATTCGATTTGTCGGCTCAACAATACAATGTATTGAGAATTTTAAGAGGACAGTACCCAAATCCGATTACGGTCAATGGTATTATTGAACGTATGCTCGACAAGATGTCGAATGCTTCAAGATTAGTTGATAAACTTTTATTGAAAGGCTATGTGTCGAGATGCGATAATGCCGCCGACCGACGAGCTTGTGACATCAGAATAACAGAATCGGGTTCGCAAGTGTTGAAACAAATAGATGAAATACAGGCTACTTGGGAAAAAAGTAATCATTTTTTATCAGATGAAGAAGCCGAAACGCTAAGCCGTCTTTTGGACAAGCTGCGTGGAAGCGAAGATTAACAGTGCAATTTATTATTTAATTATATTTTTTTAATTCTAATTTAGTTCAAAAATGAAAGTTGTTAAAAATTTAATGGTAGTAGCTTTAGCTGCTTTAGTGAGTGTTTCAGCGATTGCTGGTGGTGGTAAAAAAGGAACGGTAGCTGCGGCTCCTGTTGCATTGAAAGTGGATACAAAAGCAAGTACTTTTAACTGGCTTGGTAAAAAAGTTACTGGTGAGCACAATGGTACAATCGGTATCCAAAGTGGTAGCTTAGTTGTAAATGGTGGAAAATTACAAGGTGGTGAGTTCACGATTGATATGAAATCAATCAAATGTTTAGATTTGACAGATGCTGGTTACAATGCAAAATTAATCGGACACCTAACAACTCCTGATTTCTTTGATGTAGCAAAATACCCAACTGCCAATTTGAAAATCAAAAAAGCAACTTCAAAAGGCAATGGTAACTATGATGTAACTGGCGATTTAACAATCAACGGTGTTACACAACCAATTACATTCCCTGCGGTTGTAACTGTTGATACAAAAGGTGCTACTGCAACTGCTAAATTTGAAGTTGACCGTACGAAATTTGGTAGCAAATATGCTTCAAAATCTTTCTTCGATACAATCGGTGACAAAATGATTAACGACAACTTCCAAGTTGATGTTAAAATTGTAGCTGCTAAATAATTTTAGTGATATTTTTTCTTAAAAAAGCCACAGATGATACAATCATTTGTGGCTTTTTTGTTTTAGATTTACGCATTATTCAACATCAAAAATCAAATAATAATGGCGTATAACGAACCTATGCTCAGAGATGGAGCTTTAGATGGAAAAACTTTTATTGTGACTGGCGGAGGAACCGGACTTGGCAAATCAATGTCGAAATATTTTCTCGAACTCGGTGCAAATGTAGTGATTACAAGTAGAAAATTGGCCGTTTTGGAAGAAACCGCCCACGAACTCGGACAAGCAACTGGTGGTAAAATTCTGCCAATTGCCTGCGATGTAAGAGACTATGGAGCAATCGAAGCCATGAAAGATAAAACTTTGGCCGAGTTTGGACAAATCAATGGTTTGTTGAATAATGCCGCAGGAAATTTTATTTCGCCAACCGAACGACTTTCACACCGTGCCATTGATACAATTGTTGATATTGTGCTGAAAGGAACATACTACACAACGCTCGCGTTAGGCAAACATTGGATTGAACAAAAGCAAGCAGCAACTGTGCTGAGTATCGTAACTACTTATGCCTCAACTGGCTCGGGTTATGTTGTGCCATCGGCAATGGCAAAATCGGGTGTTTTAACAATGACCCGAAGTTTGGCCGTTGAGTGGGCAAAATACGGAATTCGATTCAATGCCATCGCACCCGGTCCATTTCCAACCAAAGGTGCTTGGGATAGACTTTTTCCAGTAGAAGCTTTTCCTCCACATCTCCGAGAACGCTTCTCTGACCACGGAAATGTACCAATCAAACGAGTAGGCGAGCATCAAGAATTAGCCAATTTAGCGGCTTATTTGATGTCAGATTTTTCTTCTTATATCAACGGCGAAGTAATAACAATTGATGGGGGCGAATGGATAAATGGAGCAGGAGAATTTAATCACCTCAACGAAATTCCGACTGATATGTGGGATGTAATTCAGGCGGCAATTAAATCTAATACACGAGCTAAGAAAGAGTAATAAATGTTTTCACAGGATAGGGTTTGCATACCCTATCCTATGAAAAAAATTATACCACAGTTAGTTTTTCATCTCCAAAACGCTCAAACTCCTTAGTTTCTAGGATTTTTTTGATGCGAATAACCGTCTGGAATATTTCTTCAAAGGTATTGTAAAGTGGTGCAATACCAAGTCTAATATTGTTTGGCGGACGAAAATCTGGAATAATACTTGGCGAACCATCGACTGGTTCTATCATGGCTCGGTTGATCTTGTACCCTTCTTGGTGTTGAATAGATATATGCGAACCTCGTTCGTCGGTATTCACCGGTGAAGCAATTGAGAAACCAAGTGGTTGTAAAAGATTTTCAACTAATTCTATCAAAAAACTACTTTGAGCAACACTTTTTTCTCTCAGATTTTGTATTCCTGCCTCAATCATTACATCTAATCCTGCTTCTATTGCTGCCAATGAAAGCACCGAAGGAGTACCTGTGGCAAATCGTTGAATATCATTCTTTGCCTTATAATCCAGCGTAAAATCAAAAGGTTTATCATGGCTAAACCATGCCCAAATTGGGTTGGAGAGTTTTTCTTGTAAATCTTTTCTGACATACAAAAATGCAGGAGCTCCCGGCCCACCGTTGAGGTATTTGTACGTACAACCCACGGCCATATCGGTACCAGATTCATTGAGATTTACTGGTACTGCTCCCGCCGAATGGCTCAAATCCCACAAAACTAAAGCACCTTTTTTGTGTGCTAAGTCATTGATTTTCTGCATATTATATTTATATGCACTCTTGAAAACTACATGACTTAGTGTCAGTAAGGCTGTATTTTCGTCTAAGGCTTGCTCTATGGCTTCATCACTGATGCTTATTTCATCATTACTCTTGATAATTGAAAGTGTATGATTCTTGAATTGCTGTTCTATCAAACCCTGCAAAACATAAATGTCAGTCGGGAAATTGAGTGAGTCAGTGATGATTTTGGTTCTATTCTCTTGAAAATTGAGGGCTGCAAAAGCCAGTTTATAGAAATTGATGGAGGTGCTATCGCCCACAAAAATCTCATCGGGTCTTGCTCCTACGATTTGTGCAATTTTAGCTGCAACTTTGTTCGGTAGTTCAATCCAATGTTCGTTCCAGCTTCTAATCAATCTTTTTCCCCATTGATTTTGAATAAGATTAGTGCTGAGTTCGAGGGTTTTCTTGGGCAATCTTCCCAGAGAGTTTCCATCTAAATATATTTCTTCACCTATTTCAAATTGATTTCTGAAATGAGCGAGTTTATCATTTTTATCGAGTTCGAGTGCTTTCTGCTTAAAATTTTCTATTGTCATTTCTTTATTTTCTTCAATAATTCGGGTGAAATTTTTTCAACCCATTGCTGATACATTTTTCCAGAAGGATGAAGAGCATCTGTGGCGATAAGCGTTGCGTCGTTTAGTGCTTGGCGAGAAATCGGTGTAATATCAATATACAAAATTCCCTTTTTCTCGGTTTCTTCTTTTTTTACTTTATTGAATAAATCAATCTGCTCCGAAATCGTTTTATTTTGTCCCTTTCCGCCAAATGGCGTTACACCCCAATCGGGAATTGATACCACAAAAACTCGCTCGGGTTTATTTCCTGCAAACTTGAGAGCTGTTTCGAGTAAATCAATAAACTCAGTTCGGAACTGCTCGAAGCTTCGCCCTCGATATTGATTATTTACACCAATTAGTAAAGAAACCAAATCATAGGTTTTAGTGATATTTTCAGAAATAATTTTTTCTTTTAATTCATCAGTTGTCCAACCTGTGCGGGCAATTATTTGAGGTGAACCTACTTCTACACCACTTTTGGTGAGACTTTTACTCAACTGAACAGGCCAGCGTTCGTTTTCTGCAACACTTTCGCCGATTGTGTAGCTATCGCCCAGAGCTAAATAGGATAAGCCGTTTGTCATATTGTTTGATTGTGAATTGATATTCTGTGAAGAACTTTCACATGAAAATAGGAAAAGAAAAATAATTGATAGGAGGTATTTCATAAGAATAAAAGTGATAAGGTTAAGTTGAATTATCTTTTTACTCGTGATTTGACCCCGTAGGGGTCAGATATTGGTAGAAGTTAATGACCTGCTATCAATATGCAACCCCTAATGGGGCCGAACAGAATCACGAACTAAAACAATTAACTTTTTCCTATTGAATGTTCGTTTCTTATACAAACGAATATCAATACCAACTTAGATTTCAATATCCTTGTTTTTCTTTTTTCCTAAAAAGGTAATTAAATAATAAATTATTGATAAGACCACCAAAAAAATAGCGAGACTACTCACCTCTTTGATTGCTAAATTAGATAAAAACCACAGAATAGAAATTGCTGCCAGAATAGGAATAGTGATGCCCGCAGGAAGTCGGAATCCATCAGTCTTACCATTTTCATTGAGTCGAAGCTTGATAGTTGCCAAAACAACACCCAAATAGACAGTCAATAACGAAGCACTCGCAATAATGGCCAATTCTTTAAAGCCGCCCGAGATGGAGAAAATAAAATCTAATG
>NZ_JBMLRC010000342.1:0-4309 GCF_049241225.1 Emticicia sp. | reverse complement strand
CCTAATTTTGAAATGCTCGGCATCGAATGCCATGCTAGGTTTTCGGCAGAAGTTCCAAAGAAGCCCGCAATGATGAGCACTACGAGGGGAATTAGTTTGATGAGGGTTGTGATTTTTACGATATTATCACCGTGCTTTACACCAAGAATATTGATGTAGGTGAAAAGTCCGAAAACTATCAAAAAGAAAGTGGCTCTAACTGGTAATTGGGAGAGAGTAGGAAAATAAACACTGAGAGTATCGGCCATAGCATTAGCAATAGCGGCATCGGCCAAGATTCCCACAAACCAAAACATTGTATTGGCCAAGAAACCCGCATAAGGCCCAAAAGCGGCGTGAATGTAGGCGTAAGCCCCCCCTGTGACTGTAATTTTGCTCCCTATTTCCGAGAAACAAAGCATGATGAGCATCATCAGAAATCCACAAAAAAGATAGGCTAAAATGCTGGTTTCGCCCAAAAAACTGGCGACAAAGGCGGGTAAGACGAAAATTCCTGCTCCGATGGTTCGGTTGAGTGTATTGGCCGCTAAGCCCAAAATACCGATTTCACGGCGTAGTCCTTCATTGTTGGTTGATGTCATTTTTTAGGGTTTGAAGTGTAATAGTTTTATATAAACCACAAAGTGGTTCAACTTTAATAGCCGTAGGTGAAACCTATGGGCGTTTATATTGAATAACAAGTTTAACCCCTTTGGGGTTGAACTTAAAAATAACACTTATTACCATAGATTTCACCTATGGCTATTTATATTTAATCCTTTCAGGATTTTTATAATTGGATTAAATCTTACTTCAGCGTGAAAAGTTTAATATCCGAAATAATTAATCCAAATCTAACTGATTTATCGCCAACAAAAAAGCCCTCAATGAAATTTGAAGGCTTTAGAGTGAATTTGAAAATCTTATTTTACGATTTGAATTCCGTGGCAGCCACGTGGCATGAAAAGTTTGAAATCTTGTTTTTGTAAACTAGGCTTTTCGCCATTTTTTACTTTCCAAAATTCAATTCCGCCAAAATGTTTTCCAAAATTATAGTAATCGAAAACCGTTACGGCAATGTTTTCACCTGATTTGTCGAATACAATATTTTTGGGCAAGATTCCGTCAAATTCGTACTCTGCTACATTATTTAATGAACCATCTGCTGATAGCTTTAACAATGAAATAGAGGCTTTTTTTGAAGAATCATTGTTTTCCCACGGATAGTATGATTTTTTTGCATTTGTCACTGCTACTAAGCTTCCATCTGGACTAATCGCAAAACTTGTTGGTGTTTCGCCAAGTTTAGTTTTTGTGATTAGGTAATGCTCGCTTGTGCCTTCTAAATTAAATTTCAAGATAAACATATCACCCATAGCATCGCTGCTTGATTCTGACTTATTCGTTATATTCGATTTTACATCAGGAATGAGATAATACTTGCCATCAGGCGTGAATTGTCCAGCACTTGGTAAACTTCCAACTTTTATGGTGCGACCAACCACATCTAGACGTATGATTTTGGTTGTGGGCCCATCACGAGTAACTTTCATTAAACCAACTTCTTTTGATTCTTCCATTGTGAAGGCTAAGAAATTATTGTTTGGATGCCAAGTTACATCACTGATTTTACCTGATTGAAAATCTTGTGGTTTATTGATGATTCTAATTGGCTTTCCAGTTGGGTCAAGTTCTAAAACCTGTAACTCTTTGCCGTATTCTTCACTACAAAGTGCCAAATATTCACCATTCGGACTGATTTCAATTGCCGTTGGATTTTTGCCAGTAGGAAATTTATATAAAACCTTTGGTTGAGATAAATCACTGATGTCAACCACTGAAATAAAGCCACCTGCAGGTAGTTCTGAATTCAGGTTGCGTATCTCAGTTGTAGTTTCGGGTGTTGTGCCACGAGCTTCTACTACATAAGCAACCGGACGATTGGGCGAAATAACAATACTTTTTGCCGAATTGATTGCCGAATTAGAGACAACTAAACTTCTGATTTCGTCGGAATACTTCTCAATCGGAAGCTTCACAATCGACATATAATCTTTGTTGCCACGTTCTTTAAATAGCTTACCATCAACAAAAGCTGAGGCCGCCATATCGGCATCTGAAATGGCTATAATACCCCTAGCATCAAAACTTAACTTCTGTGAATGAGCAAGTGTTGTAGCTAAAGTAAGTATAGATAATAGTATTTTTTTCATGGGAATTCAAGGACAATGCGAATCTTTTTCGCAGTAATGAATTGCAAATTTCTGAAAAAAACAGCAAAGTTGGGCACTATTTCTTTAAAAATTAACTTTCGGCATCATAAACGACTACTTTCTCCCAGAGTGAGGAACAGTTGTTGATAAATACATAATGATCAGGATGAACTTGATATGCGTCTTGGTCAGCGGCATTATCGAACACAAAAGTCAAAGAAAAACTGTATGAAGAATCAATTACTTCACGATTGGTATTGGCTGGGCGACCAACATACGCAGTTTTGATTAAATCAATTTTTGAAAGTTCTTTCAAACCCGCGTGAAGAGCTTCTTGATGCTCTTTGTTGTCTTTTTCTTTTAACCAAAAAAATACTGTGTGTACAACACCTGATTGTAAATTTGCCATAGAAAATTGAGAGTTGAAAACTAAAAATTAAGAATTGAGAATTAAGAATTGAGAATTAAGAATGTTTTTTTTAAATTCTCCATTATCAATTCTCAATTATTCATTATTTAACATTTCCGAAGAAAGAAAGTGTTCCGAGTAAATAATTTTGGATAGATGAACCGTGGTCGCCACCAGTAATGGGAATCAATTCGACATTGCTTGCCCCACGTTGTTTCATGGCATCGAAGGCTGTTTGAGAATTGAAATACGGTACATAAGTATCGGCTGTTCCGTGATAGAGCTGAGTTGGTGTTTTTGGTTTCCAGTCAAAAATATCATTATCTTTTACTGCATTCAATAAGGCTGTATCTGTACCTTCACTAACGCCTTTTTTTACTTTATCACTCAAAAGTGTCATTAAACTGCCCGAAATTCTTGCGTTTTGTTGCTCTTTCTGAATCTGTGCCGCATAAGCTGCCGCAAAATAATCAGTCATTGGGCGGTTAAGTTTGTAGATTCTATCATAAGTCAACAAAACCCAAATATAAGAAGCATTGTGCTGAGGATTACCACTTGAAGGTGTCGAAACCAAAGTTTTGAAACTCAAAGTTTTGTTGTATGCACCAGCACCACAACTCGAAGCCTTCAAATTAAATTCTGAGCCAGTTTCTTCTTCAATTTTTTTCTGTAAAGCCAAAGTAGCAAAACCTCCTTCCGAATATCCAGCAAGCAGTAAGTTGTTATTCCAACTAATTTTTTCTTTCGCAATTACTTCTTTTGCCGCACGAAGCATATCGAGACTTGCAGAGGCAAGTCCTTCACGGTGTTCGTAGGTGTGAGGAAGCGTGTTTGAAGCTCCATAACCAATATAATCGGGAGCTACTACGATGTAACCAATCGTTGCAACAACCGAGGCAAGCGTACCTTCGCCATCGGCAGTAAAATATGAGGGTGCTTGTTTATCATCGAAGATTGTTCCGTGTTGATAACTAACCAACGAAAGTGGAGTGGTAGAGCCTGTCGGAACAATTAAACCACCTGATGCTTGAATTTCAGTGCCATCAGTATTTTTGGTTTTGTAAACAATTTTGTATTGCTTAACACCCGAACGAATAAAAAGTGCAGCTTGCGAACCCAAGCTTGAACCAAGTGCCGCAATGAGCTGCTCTTTTGTTAATTCTTTAACGAGGGTGGAACTAACCAAAACTTGTGGTTGAGGAGTTTCGGTAGTTGATTTATCGCATGACCAAGTAACAAATGCAAGCGTAAAGGAGACGATGAAGTACTTAAATAATTTTGTTTTCATGATTTTTTTGGATGTTATACAAAAGTACAAATTCAGACGGATTGTCTGTAATTTTAGCAACGTTTTTTAGTGAATGAAAATTATAGATTTTTCAGAAGATAGATAAAAATGGGTTTACTAAATTATGCAAGTGTTGGATTTTGTGAATAGTTGAAGTTTGAATATAAAAAAGCCCAATAATCTTTTTGATTATTAGGCTTTAAGTGGAGGAGATGGGATTCGAACCCACGACCCCTTGCATGCCATGCAAGTACTCTAACCAGCTGAGCTACACCCCCGTTTTTTGTTGTGGTGCAAATATGCTATCTTTTGTTTGAACAACAAAATTTATCTGTTAAAAAAATACCAAAATGAGAT
Source organism: Emticicia sp. (assembly GCF_049241225.1). Lineage (NCBI taxonomy): Bacteria > Pseudomonadati > Bacteroidota > Cytophagia > Cytophagales > Leadbetterellaceae > Emticicia > Emticicia sp. The sequence continues at coordinate 63 of NZ_JBMLRC010000342.1, read as the reverse complement.
AAAGATAAATAATAATACCATCCCTTCGGGATTTTGTTTATGATATGCAATTATAATCTATAA
>NZ_JBMLRC010000341.1:0-1155 GCF_049241225.1 Emticicia sp. | reverse complement strand
TCATAAATTGTATTTCTCCTCAAATTAAGATAAATTCGGGCATTATATTCATCTTCATTCTTTACCCATGAAAAAAATCCTATTTGTCTTTATCATTTTATCATCAAGCATTTTTTCGAGCAAAGCCCAAACCATTACTTCGGCCGAAATTGATGCCTTGGTTGAGCGAACACTGAAAACTTTTGATGTGCCAGGAATTGCCGTGGCAGTTATCAAAGACGACAAAGTAATTCATGCCAAAGGTTATGGCGTTCGTTCGTTAAGAACCCAGCAAAAAGTAGATGAAAACACGCTTTTTGGCGTAGCTTCCAATAGCAAAGCCTATACCGCCGCTGCTTTGGGAATGTTGGTTGATGAGAAAAAGATTAAGTGGGACACAAAGGTGACCGACATCATTCCTGAGTTTAAATTATACAATCCTTACGTAACCGAAGAGTTTACTATCAGAGATTTGCTTTGTCACCGTAGCGGAATGGGCCTAGGTGCGGGCGATTTAATGATGTGGCCCGATTCGAGCGATTTTACCAAAGCAGATATTATTCATAATCTTCGTTATTTAAAACCAGTCTCAAGTTTTCGTTCAAAATATGATTATGATAATAATCTTTATATCGTAGCGGGCGAAGTGGTGGCTCGTGTATCGGGAACTTCGTGGGAAGATTTTGTTGAAAAACGCATCATGCAACCACTCGGCATGACAAAAACGGCGGCTTCGTTGAGCCGTTTAAAAGATAAATCGAATGTGATTGACCCACACGCACCCGTCAACGGAAAAGTACAAGCCATCGGCATTGATTGGAGCGAAACTGCCAATGCCGCAGGTGGAATTTACAGTAGCGTTTCGGACATGAGCAAATGGGTGATTGCCCAAATAAATAGCGGAAAATACGGCGATGGCTCAAAAAGACTTTTCAGCCAAGAAGTTCACGAAGAAATGTGGACACCGCAGACAATTATTCCCGTTCGTGGGCCAACGGCTTATAATACACACTTTTCGGCTTATGGTTTAGGATGGTTTTTGAGCGATGTAAAAGGTTATAAACAAGCCACTCACACAGGCGGTTTGGCAGGAATCGTAACCCAAGTAACGATTTTGCCCGAAATGAAACTCGGAATCATTGTTTTTACCAACCAACAAGTCGGTGCAGCTTTTAC
>NZ_JBMLRC010000340.1:2261-6538 GCF_049241225.1 Emticicia sp. | reverse complement strand
CAGTTCTCAGTGGACAGTTCTCAGTGGACAGTTCTCAGTGGACAGTTCTCAGTGGGCAGTTCTCTCATCGATTATGCCAACTGAAGACTAAAAACTGCCAACTAAAAATAGGGGAAAACCAAAACTAAAATGTCATAGCTTCAAAAACACATTTTTTAAATTTATGAAAAAGCTATTCACATTTTTTTTACTGCTCTCAATCACCCAAGTTTTTGCCCAAAATCGGCCACCGCTCGAACGAATCATTTCAATTAAAATCTCGAACGAAAGACTCGACAATGCACTCAAAAGCATTGCCAATGCTGGAAACTTTAGTTTTTCGTATAATCCTGATGAATTTTCGGTCGAAAAACGAGTGTCAGTTTCAGCACAAAACCAAGCTGTTAGAGAGATTCTGAGCGATATTTTTGGTAATACGGCAACTTTCAAGAATCGCAATAATTATATCATTCTAAAAAAAGCAAGCGAAGAACCACAGAAAGATTTTTTCGTGATGGGCTACGTTTCAGACGGAGAAACGGGCTTAAAAATTGAGAAAGCGAGTATCTACGAACCTGTAACACTTGCCTCTGCCATATCGAATCAATATGGCTACTACCGTCTAAAAATTCCGAAGGAATTGAATAATGTAAACCTTTTGGTCAGAAAACAGAACTACCAAGATGAACGAATCTTGATTCGCTCAAAACAAGATAAAACACTCAATATCAAACTTTTAGCAATACCAAAACTCCCGAAAGTCGATACAATCGCTCGATTGATTTCCTTCAAGATTGATTCACTTCCCAACAAAAAGCTCGATAGTTTGCCAGTGATTCAGCCAGTTATAACTAAAATTGAGCCTGTCGAAGCGAAAGATTCTATTATCATCGAAATTCCGAGAATCGATTATCAAGAATATTGGAATACCGCCAAAGAGCAATTACAAATCACACAAAGACGCTTGACTGATTGGTTTATCACAACCAAACAAAACATTCACCTCGATAATGTCCGTGATACACTTTATCGACCTGCACAAATTTCGTTTTTGCCATTCATTGGCACCAATCATTATTTGAGTGGAAACGTCATCAACAATGTATCTATCAACATCATCGGTGGCTATTCGTTGGGGGTGCGTAGCCTTGAAATTGGTGGACTTTTCAATGTCGTTCGTGGAAAAGTCTATGGAATACAAGCATCCGGATTCGCCAATCTAGTTGGACAGGACGTAAAAGGCGTACAAATGGCAGGTTTTGGCAGCGTAAATGGTCGAAATTTCTACGGTGTGCAGGCTTCTGGATTCGGAAATCTCAACGGTGGAAGCACAGGAGGAATTCAGATGGCAGGTTTTGGAAATGCTTCACTCAAAAACTTTTCGGGAATTCAAGCCGCGGGCTTCGGCAACTTCGTTTTGGAAGATACACATGCAAGTATTCAAGCTGCTGGTTTTGGAAATACCACCATTGGTAATACTAACGGACTCCAAGTAGCTGGATTTGGTAACTTTACTGGAAAAAACCTGAAAGGAATACAAATTGCGGGAGTAGCGAATTGGGTGGATGGCAAAATGAGTGGTTTACAAATTTCACTCTTTAATTATGCAAAAAAAGCCCAAAGCGGACATCAAATTGGCTTGTTTAATTTTGCCAAAGAAAACGAAAACAGTGTTCCAATCGGACTTTTAAGTTTTGCGGGCAAAGGTGGTTATCGACGTCTCGAACTCGGTGCTGATGAAGTAAATTGGTTTAATATGACTTTCAAAACTGGAGTAAAACGCTTCTATAATATCCTAACGGCAGGATATAACTTTGGATTGGCTAATAAACCAGACTTTTCACTCGGTTATGGTTTAGGAACTTCATGGAAGCTAAACCGTACGTTTTGGTTAAATTTTGATGTAGTTTCCTCGCATATTCAACAAAATGGCAATTATTGGAATCTACGCCAGCATAGCAAAGCAAGTCTGGGATTAGAAATTCATGCAACTCGACATATCGCTTTGTTTGTTTCGCCGACTATCAATTTCTTGGCGAGTAAAGATGAAGGTATTGATTTAGGAAAGCTCAACAACTGGAAGATTTCAGAAAAGCAAGGCAATTATTTTGGACAAAAAGCTATGCTTACTTCTTGGGTGGGTATACAAGGAGGAATTAGATTATTTTGATAGAGAAACAAAACCTGCAAGGTTTGAAAAGACGGGGTCGCCCAGACCTTGCAGGTTTAATTTATCAAAAACGATACCCCAAATTAAATCCAAATCCACGCAAATTTAGGTAATTGAGCTGACGTACATTATCAATTCTTACTCCTTGATTATCAACCACTAAGCCCAAATACTCTTCATTGATTTTGAAAGTTGTCAGAATTTTATCTCTTAGTCGAGTTCTGAAATCATCATCGAACCCCTCAAGATTTTGATTCGATTCTCCATGTACGCTCACACGGCCAAAATGAGCTCCAATAATATAACAATCAAAAGTAAAACGATTACCCAAACGAAACTGATGCCCAACCATTAATCCTGCTGAAGCGGTTTTTATTTGGGTGTCAACTGGCAAATCTAGCCTGACGGGCACACCTCTATAATCAGTATCTATAAATACAGGAACATCGCCATGAAAGTCATTATATTTCCCAAAAATTGATAAATACGTACCAATTGGAGCACCTTTTTTCCCGAAATAAAATCTCATTTCAGGCGTAATATGATACATTCCAATGCGTGACTCTGCTTTTTTTACATTATCAAAACTTATATAATCAATTTCCCCGTCAGCAAAATCAACATATTTTTCTAAATCTTTTGCATATGGAAACAAACTTTTCGGGCGAAAACCCGCCCCCAATGCCAAAGAAAAATGATTACCCAAAACTCTTTCGTATTGAAGAGTAGCCGCACCCAAAGCTGCAGCAGAAAGGTTGACTTTCAACACTTTACGTCTTTCTTCTTGAGCAAAAGAATGAATTGAAATAAAAATAAAACAGAGTATTCCGAGTTTTCTTTTCACAATTTGTATTTTTCAGTACAACAAGTTTCCTAACTTGTCAGATATAAAATTTAATAACAAGTTAAGAACTTGTTCTACAATCTTAACGAATTCAACCGACTTTTCTGATATTTTTTTCAAATTCAATTAGATGTTCGTCCGTAAAATCAAGGTGCGTGACGAATCTTACCAAGTGTTTACCAAAAACCACACAACCGATATTTTGCTCTTTCATACGTGCCACAAAGTCACTTGCCAAGATAGTCTCAGGCAATTCAAAAATTACAATATTGGTATCAATCGGATAAATGTTTTTTACGAATGGAAGACCATCTAAAACTTTACCGATTTGCTTGGCACGAGCGTGGTCTTCTCGCAAACGTTCGATGTTATTTTCTAAGGCATAGATTCCTGCGGCAGCCAAAAAACCTGCTTGTCGCCAGCCCCCACCCATCACTTTACGTGAGCGACGTGCTTTTTTAATGAAATCTTTCTTACCCAAAAGCAATGACCCAACGGGGCAGCCCAAACCTTTCGACAAACAAATTGAGATAGAATCGAAAAGTTCCCCGTAAGTTTTGGGGCTTTCATTGGTTTCTACCAAAGCATTAAATAACCTTGCACCATCCAGATGTAAAGGGAGATTCTTTTCATTACAAACAGCCCTAATTTGCTCAATATCAGATAGTTGATAATAACATCCACCACCCTTATTCATGGTATTTTCGAGCGAAACCAAACTTGTAGTAGGTTGATGAATATCATCGGGATTATTAATTGCATCACGCACTTGTTGGGCATTTAATCTGCCTCGGTCGCCATCTAAAAGTTTTAGAGAAGAAAAAGAATTTAAAGCAACTCCCCCACCTTCATACAAATAAATGTGAGAATATTTATCACAAATCACTTCGCTTCCTGGCCAAGTATGCACCCGAATTGCCAACTGATTTGTCATCGTTCCTGACGGACAAAACAGAGCGGCTTCCATACCAAACATTTCGGCAGTTTTGGCTTCGAGAGCCAATACGGTTGGGTCATCGCCAAAAACATCATCACCCACTTCAGCCATAAACATGGCTTCTTTCATACCCTTGCTGGGTTTCGTTACGGTATCACTTCTTAAATCTATAAACATCGTTTGAGATAAAGGTAAATTTCTTTGCAAAAGTCTAACTTTTTAGGAAATTTTACGTTATTATTTGGGAAATTAGTTATTGGTTATTGGGAAACTGTCTAATTAGAAATTATAAAATTTTGCAAATATACAAATACCATCAAGTAACCAGTAACTAATTTCCCAGTAAC
>NZ_JBMLRC010000340.1:0-2161 GCF_049241225.1 Emticicia sp. | reverse complement strand
TACCTCACGCCGCTCATTTATCAAAGCTGGCTCACTTACGGGAGTCGGTTTAATGGTTGGGCTTAATTCTTTTGCCAAAGAAAAACACCCTAAGAAGATTTCTCATACCGACCCAAAAACGGCAGTTCTCGACCTTGAAATCAATCCTTTCATCATTATCAGCACCGATGGAAGCATTGCCCTAATAAATCCTCGCCCCGATATGGGACAAGGTTCTACGCAAGCCGCACCTTCGCTGATTGCCGAAGAATTGGAAGTGAGTTTGGATAAAGTAAAACTCATCCAGTCGGGTGGACAAGAAAAATACGGTAGCCAACAATCGGGCGGAAGTAGCACTGTGCGTGGCTTGTGGACATCACTCCGCAAAGCTGGTGCAGCCGCTAAAGAAATGCTCATCGAAACAGCCGCTAAACGCTGGAATGCTTCAATAGCCGACTGTTATGCCCAAGATGGTAAGATTTACTTGAAAAATTCAGATAAATCATTCACTTATGGCGAATTGGTTGATGATGCTTCAAAATTACAAGTTCCGAAGAATCCAAAACTCAAAGACCCGAAAGATTTCAAGATTTTGGGTAAATACAACAAACGCCTCGATGTACCTGAGCGTGTAACAGGAAAAGCCGTTTACGGAATCGACATCGAAGTACCGGGAATGGTCTATGCCTGTATTCAACACTCGCCAACTATTCATGGAAAAGTCGTTTCGATTGACGATAGCGAAGCCTTGAAAGTAAAAGGCGTTTTGCAAGTTATTAAAACCAAACGACCAATGCCGCACCGTGCAGCTGATGCCGTGGCGGTTATTGCAACCAATTGGTGGGCAGCACAAAAAGGCAGAAAAGCCTTGAAAGTTACTTGGAACGACGGTGATTTAGCCAAAACCATGACAACCGATAACTATTTTGCGGCCACCTACGAAGCAGCGAAAAAAGAAGGTATCAGATACGAAGAAAAAGGCGATTTCAACGCAAAATTTGCCAATGCCAAACAAAAATTGGAGGTAAACTATGAAACTCCATTTTTGGCTCATGCTCCAATCGAACCAGAATGTGCGGTTGTACACGTAAAAGACGATGGCACTGCCGAAGTTTGGGCTCACGTACAAGGCCCAGATGGTGGTTTGGCCGATGTTTCGAGAGCATTGGGTATTGCAAAAGATAAAATCAAATTTAATGTGCCACTTTTGGGTGGTTCGTTTGGTAGAAAAGCTTACCATGATTATCTGAACGAAACTTGTTTATTGGCGAAAGAACTAAAAAAGCCAGTAAAAATGATTTGGACTCGTGAGGATGATATTACACAAGGGCCTTATCGCCCAGGAATGTTGAGCCACATGCAGGGTTTTGTTGACAAAGGTAAAATCACAGGTTTTCACCACCACGCTATTGGCGAATCGATTGTTGGGCAAGTATTTGGCGGTTTAGCTCCTGACGAATCTGACCCTTGGCTATCAGGTGAAATCAGCACTGAAAATAGCAAATATGAATTTCCTGTTTCAAAAATTTCTTGGACAAACGTAAAAACTGAAATTCCAATCGTTTGGTGGCGTTCGGTTTATGCTTCAAATTTTGGATGGGGACAAGAATGTTTCATTGACGAATTGGCTCAGTTGGCAGGAAAAGACCCTCTACAAGCTCGTTTAGACTTAGTGAAAGACGCTCGTTATAGAAAAGTGTTGGAAACAGTTGCCGAAAAGGCTAATTGGAAAGAAAAACTCGGAGCAGGGCAAGGCAAAGGAATAGCCGTTTTTGCCTCATTTGGTAGTATTTCAGCTTGCTGCATTACGGTTTCAAAAGATGGAGCGGGTGTAAAAATAGATAAAGTGGTGTCGGTACTCGACTGCGGATATTATGTAAATCCTGACCACGTAAAAGCTCAAACCGAAGGAAATATCGTAATGGGAATCACGGCGGCTATCAAAGGAGGAATCACTTTCACGAATGGTGTTTGCGACCAAACCAATTTCCACCAATACAACGTCATGCGATTGAACGAAGCTCCAAAAATGGAAATTCACATCATCGACAGTGGAGAAAATCCAGGTGGCGTTGGCGAGCCAGGTTTACCACCAATCGCACCAGCACTGGGCAATGCGATTTTTGCAGCAACCGGAAAACGTATCAGAAAACTACCTTTTGATATTACGAATTTAGGGTAA
>NZ_JBMLRC010000339.1:56661-65921 GCF_049241225.1 Emticicia sp. | reverse complement strand
TGCCGCAACGTGTTCGCTAAATAATTGTGTCAGTGCATTAAGTGCGTCGGCTACTGTTACAGTTGCATCAGGAGGAACGCCAGTTGCTCCACCGCTAATTAGTGGAACTGCAACTATTTGTAATGGACAATCGACCGTTCTTTCTGCTACAAATTGTGCAGGAGTTGTTTCATGGAGTAATGGAATGACTGGAACATCAATCAGTGTAAATCCTTCCGCCTCAACTGACTATACTGCTACGTGTTTTGATGGAACTTGTACAAGCAATAATAGTAATATAATCACTGTCACAGTCAATGCTTATCCATCCATTACAACGCATCCTAAAAATGATGCAGATTGTAACGGAAATTCAGTGAGTTTTTCAGTAACTGCTTCTTCGGTTTCTGGCTATCAATGGCAACGAAAAGTACCGAATGGAACATTTATGGATATTCCAAATGCTATTTCGAATACACTAACAGTCAGTAATGTAGGGAGTTCAACCGACCCTAATCAGACAGAATATCGAGTTGTTTTATCCAACGGAACATGTAGTGTCACTTCCACTGCCGCTGTACTAACTGTAAATTCGGTTGTAGGAAGCCTCGCAGACCAAACCATTTGTGATGGAGCAAATGCAAGCTTTAACCTTAACAACGTTGTAGTTTCGGGTAACATTCAAGGCTACCAATGGCAAAAACGAATAGGAACTTCAGGAACTTGGAATGATATTGCAGGTGCAACGACCACAACTTTAACAATAAATGCCGCAACTAATGCCGATGAGCAGTATTATCGTTGTAAAGTGACATTTACAGCAGGAAGCTCAACCTGTGCCAGATATACAACAGAAGATGATTCTAATGGAGCAAAATTGACTGTTTTGGTTGCTTCAACGCCAAATATTGGAGGCACTAATGCCGTATGTTTGGGCAGAAGCACAACCTTAACTGCAAATAATTGTGATGGAACAATTGCGTGGTCGAGCGGACAAACAACTCCATCCATAACAGTTTCTCCTACAAGTAATACATCTTACACAGTCAGTTGTACTTCCTCACAATGTGGCTTTAATGTGAGTTCAGCCCCGTATTTAGTGACGGTGAACAGTACACCACAGCCCGAAATCATTACTTATGATGTAATTTCACCTGCAACACTCACTTTTGCGGCTCGAATCACTGTTCCTAATGCAACTCTGATGTGGTATAACCGTGCGTCGGGTGGAACAGGAACTACAACTGCTCCATCATTTACGGCAGTTGGTACTTATTCTTACTGGGTAACACAAACCAACCCAATCACAGGTTGTGAAAGTGCCAGACTGCCAATCATTGCCAAAGTTTTAGACTATTTTCGAATCACCCAACAACCTACCAATCAAGTTGATTGTAGAGGTAATTCAGTGTTTTTTGGAGTTGTGGCTGTTGGGCCTAATCCTTCATTTACTTATCAATGGCAAAGAAAACGGCCAAACGAACCAGATTTTGTTAATTTAGTGGAAGAAGGAAACGGAATTAGAGGTTGGTATGCACGAACGATGGCTATTTCAAATGTCGGAGATGACAACAATCCTAATCAAACCCAGTATCGTTGTATTATCAGTAGCGGTGGACAAGTTTTAACCTCCGAAATTTCAACGCTTACCGTCAATTCGCTTACTGGTTCAATGCCAAACTTGGGAATTTGCGTAGGAGAAACCAATGAATTTAATCTACAAAACTATTTTACCATTACAGGAAATGTATTGAGTTATCAATGGCAAACTCGCCCAGGTACAAGTGGGGCTTGGACTAATTTGAGTGATGGAAATGGTATTTCGGGAAGTACTTCGAGTGCTTTGAAATTTATTAAAGCTACTTACGAGCAAGGAGTTTATTATCGTTGTTTAGTGAAATTCAATACGCAGGGTTTTGAGTGTACCGAACCAACCGACGCCGCCAAACTTATTGTGAGTGGTTTTCCACCTGCTCCATCAGTTTCCAATGTTTTTTATTGTCAAAACTCAAATGCAGTAAGATTAAAAGTTGATAGTCCGACTCAGAATCTTGTTTGGTACTCGCAAGAAACAGGAGGGGTAGGAGCAAGTACTGCTCCGACGCCAAACACGAGTATTGCTGGAGTATTCAAATACTATGTTAGTGACCGAACCGACGAAGGTTGTGAAAGCCCAAGAGCTGTAATTAATGTTGAAGTTGGGGCATTACCTCCAGCACCAAAAAACACCACAATTACGCCAATCAACGAAGGAAATGTATTAACTTTCTCAGCCGAAGGCACACCAGTTGAAAACCAAATTTTACGTTGGTACACATCTCCAACAATCACTACTTTTTCTACAACTGCCCCTACATTCACCACCGTAGGAACTTACACTCGTTATGTGGCACAAGTTTCAGCTTTTGGTTGCGTTGGGCCACGTACTGGAATTACGGCTACCATTATTCCGAGTTTGAAATTTACCAAACAACCGCTTTCACAAGCTGATTGTGATGGAAATTCGATAACTTTTAGCATTACGGCCACTGCTCCAAGTACATTTACTTATCAATGGCAACGCCAAAAACCAAATGAAACAAGTTTTATTGATATAGCAAACGAAACCTCGGCATCATTAAAAATCAGTGATATTGGTAGCAATGCCGACCCGCATTTAACCAAATACCGCTGTGTGATTAAAGATGATAAAAATACAGCAATCTCCGAGGAAGCGGTACTAACAGTCAATGCAATCGCTGGAATATTACCAACTATGAGTTTGTGTGATGGAAAAGTCATGAAATTAAGTTTTAGTGGTCTTACAGTAACAGGAACTGTCGCAGCATATCAATGGCAAAAGAAACAAGGAAGTAGTTACATCGATATTCCAACAAATACGGCTGGAGTTGCAGTTATCAATGAGATTGGTACTTATCGTGGTAAAATAAGTTTTGTTGTTGATAAAAACACTACTTGTAGTCGAAATACCGATGATTTGAAAGTAGAGGTAAAACCAACACCAGTAGCTCCGCAAGTAAGTAATCAGAATGTTTGTTTGAATACACCATTTGACATTACAAAGGCCGTTAATGTCAACAATAATTTGCTTTGGTATGAATCTGCTATTGATACGACCGCTGATAAAACCACTCCTAAAGTAGATGTTAGTAAACTTGGCAAAGTGAGTTATTTTGTGAGCCAGATATCAGCATTTGGCTGCGAAAGCGAGCAAAAATCGTTCGATGTGGTGGTTTCTGCAATTCCCGAAAAACCAATAATAAGTGATTTGACATATTGCCGAAATGCCCCAAGTTTGGCACTTGCTGCCACAACCTCTTCTCAAAACCAAGTGGTTTGGTATGCTTCACTAACAGCAAAAGATGCTTTTAATCAAACCCCCATACCAAACACTAAACTTGATGGCGAAACCGTTTATTTTGCGGCTGCTAAAAGTGTCGCGGGCTGTGAAAGTGAGCGAGTTCCACTCAAAGTTTCGGTTTCGCCTTGTATTGCTAATTTTACCAATAATTTCAATAATTGCTTACAAGTATCGGCCGATAGCGTGAAAGGAAATCAATGGTTTGACCTTTACGATGCTGCGGGACGCTTATACGCTTCTGTCAACCCCAATGGATTAAATTTAGGCAAGGTTTCAATCTCGATTCGTCACTACGGGCGAGGCAGTGCGGCTATTCCGACCACAAAAAATGAAACAAAGTTGATGGCTCGTTATGTAGATTTTCAGAGTTCAGTCTTAGACGAGTTTCCTACGCCAGTTTCATTGCGTATATATTATTTGAATGAAGAATTGAGCGAGTACAAAACCGCCACAAACCTACCAAATCTTACTATTAATGACTTCAATATCGTGCATTATGATGGTGTCAGAGAAGATTGTGGATTTGAGAATAATGATAATTTCTTGGAGGGAAATAGCTATGTGATTTATAAAAATGTGGTCGGTAATCAACTCGCCAAAGACTTTTTCTATTTGCAATTTGATGTAAATGAGTTTTCAGAAAATGCTGCAACCGCCAATGATTTTACCGAAATTTCATTCAACGGTAAAGAAACCGAGACCCAAACTGTTCAACTCAATTGGCAAAGTAAATTTGAGGTAAAAGCCGAAAAATATATCTTAGAACGAAGTGCTGATTGCAAAAACTTTGTGCAAATTGCCGAAGTGAAAGCAAATGGGGCAGCAAGTTCTTACGAAAATACTGATTTTCAGCCATTGGCAGGTAAAAGCTGTTATCGATTAGTTTACATCGATAAAGATGGAACTAAGAAGTATCTGGATGTAATTGACGTAAACTTTACTAGTACCACACCTATTTGCTCAGTATTTCCGAACCCATGGAATAAAGGTGATGAAATCAGCCTATATTTAAGAAATATCAAGGAAAAAGAAATTAAACTTTATGACATGCTCGGGCAGACGTATTCTTTCGACATGAATCAAGAAGCATCTAAGATTATCAAAATTCGCCCCGATGTACATCTCAGTAAGGGTATTCATTTCTTGGTTGTTGTGGGCGAAGATGGAAAAAAATGTGTGCAGAAAGTGGTGATAAATCCGTAGTTTGATGCACTGAGTTTTACAGATATTTTTAGTAGAACTTAGTGCTATTTTGTATTTAACGCTATGTTTTATTGGTTTTCAAAGCGTAAGTCAAAATCTTTCAGAAAATCTTTTTCAGAAAACGCAATAGTGATAAACTTTGTCTAGGCTGGTTTAAATTATTAGAAAGTTGTTTCTGCGTTACAATCTTTAGCATGCCACCAGTCAGAAAACATATTCCTGAAATTGTAAGTGCATCTTCCCAAAAGTTGATAAGGGCGAACTTATTATGGTATATTGAAAGCCCCGCAACCACGCAAGAAGCTATAACAAGACATACTCCAATAAAAAGTAAAAAATAGGTTGTATCGTTTACTGCTCTTATGAATGTAATGATAAAAATGAAACCCAAAAGAAAAACAACTGTTACCGAAAGTGGTGCACTCAAATCATTAATGTAAGGCAAGAAATTAGTAGTGAAGTAAAGAATCGATGATACAATTAAAAGAAGTCCGATGATTAAAACCCATTTGGTTCCCAAAAAAAGGTATTCGTTAGTTTTTTTGATACTTAGCAGTAGAAATGTCAGTGAAAATATCGTGGTTAGCATCTCTACGGCAATACCTACTTGATTATGTCGCCAAATGGGTATTAGGCTACCTAATGCAGTGCAATTCAAGAAAATGACAAAATAAATATCTTGAGTTGTGAGTGCTTTTTTTCGATAAGAATAATAAAAGAAAGTACTAAATAGGCAAAAAGAAACATTTACCATGATCCTTAGATTCGTTTCTAGAAAAAACGCTACAGTCAGGTACAGGAAAAGTATAGTATAATATGCAAGCAGTTTTTTATCCCTCATTTTGCTGAAAGATTTAGATAAGGCAATGATAAATAAAAAACTTAATATTTCAAGAAAGTGCGTTATTTTATATTGCAAATATTTATTTAACGTATTGCAAATGCCAAGATAGGCGAGTTTTGAAGTAATTCTTCTAACTTTGTGTATTGAAATCAAAGTATCATAGAATGAAAAATTTTAATCTGAAATCATATCATGTGAGAGGAATGAATGCCTCGACTGAAGCAGAAAAACAAGCAATTAATCAAGAACTGAAAACGTTATACGAAAGCCTTTCGGAAGAAGATAAAAAGGATTTTAATGAGCAGTTACAATCTTTTCTGATAAAAGAAATGGCTGCTATAAAATCTGTTTATGATGCTACACAGACCGATGATTTAAATTGATTTAAAAAAAGCCCTCCCCAATCGGGGAGGGTTGGGTGGGGTTATATCGCCTCCAAAATTCTCTCCATGCTCACGGCATAACCAATCTTCTCTTTCAATTCTGAAATCGAAACACGTTCTTGCGTCATTGAGTCACGGTGACGAATCGTTACGGTATCATCTTCCATCGTTTGGTAATCAACCGCAATACAGAATGGCGTTCCGATTAAATCTTGGCGTGTATAACGTTTACCAATGGCACCGCCATCATCATAAACCGTACGGAACGACGACTTCAAAGAGTTGGCAATCGCTTCACCTTTTTCGGCCAAACCATCTTTCTTCACCAATGGCAATACCGCCGCTTTGATTGGAGCTAATGCTGGGTGAAGTTTCAAGTAAACTCTTTCTTTATCTTCTTTGCCTTCTTCGTTGCTCGGAATCGTTTCTTTCGTGAACGCATTACAGAAAGTAGCCAAGAATAAACGGTCGGCACCTACCGAAGTTTCCACTACGTGCGGAATATAGTTTCCGTAAGGTTTGCCATTTTCGTCGAGGTCTGCGTCAAAATACTGTTGTTTTTTCTTCGATAATTCTTGGTGATTTCTCAAATCGAAATCTCCACGAGCATGAATACCTTCGATTTCTCTGAATCCAAACGGGAATTCAAACTCAATATCAACCGCAGCACTGGCGTAGTGAGCTAATTTTTCGTGGTCATGATATTTGAGTTTTTCAGCAGGAAGACCTATCGCTTTATGGAATTTCAAACGGGTTTCTTTCCAGCTATTATACCATTGCTGTGAAGTGTCAGGGCGAATGAAAAATTGCATTTCCATTTGTTCGAACTCACGCATACGGAAAATAAACTGACGAGCCACAATCTCGTTTCTGAAAGCTTTTCCGATTTGGGCAATACCAAAAGGTACTTTCATACGTCCACTTTTTTGTACGTTCAAGAAGTTTACGAAAATCCCCTGAGCAGTTTCTGGACGCAAATAAATCAAACTCGAATCTTCGGCAACCGAACCCACTTGTGTCGAGAACATGAGGTTAAATTGACGAACTTCTGTCCAATTTAAAGTTTTCGAAATTGGACAAACGATGTTTTCCGAGATAATTAAGTTTCTCACACCTTCCAAATCTTCAGCACCCAACAATCTACCCATTTCGTTGAGCAAATTTTGAGCTTTTTCGGTTTCGCCAGCTTTGGTATATTCTTCGGCTTTACCTTCCAAAAGCTGGTCGGCACGGTAGCGTTTTTTGCTGTCTTTGTTATCAATCATTGGGTCGTTGAAGCCATCTACGTGACCCGACGCTTTCCATGTAAGTGGGTGCATGAAAATAGCGGCATCAATCCCCACAATATTATCGTGAAGTTGGGTCATGGCTTTCCACCACGCCGTTTTGAGGTTGTTTTTTAGTTCAACGCCATTCTGACCGTAGTCATAAACGGCTTGAAGTCCATCATAAATTTCGGACGAAGGAAACACGAAGCCATATTCTTTTGCATGGCTAATAATGTCTTGGAGACTGGTTGCAGGAGCTGCGGCTGGTTGACTCATTTTTATCGTTAATTTTTAAGCACTATACTAATAACCATATCTGTATGGTCTTTCATCAAGCGGAGTATTAAGTTTAATTTCTTTTTTTATTGCTTTTAGGCGGTTAATTGGTTTATTTCCAATATTTAAGCGTAATATATCTTTTGTTATTTTAGCTCGTTCTTGATTTTCTAATGGTTTAGATTCATTAGGAATAATTTCCCCTGTAAATGAATCAAATCTAAAATAATCTTCAAATTTATAATCTAATTCGTCAGGTTTTAACATGAGTGGGTCATAATTATTGCTCTTTTTATTACACTCATTACACGAAGGAAATAGATTACTGTATGTAAAAGCAATTTGAGATTCAATAGTTTTTGGAACAAAATGGTCAATTTCAAAGCCTTTATCGTCTTTCAACGGATGACAATCACAATAAGCACAATGGTCGTTATTGCATAAAAAGAGTGCTTCCTTTATAACTTTTTCTTTACCTTTCCAAGACCAACTACTGCTTTTCTTCGTTTCTGCGTATTTAGCAGTCCACCATTCTCCGAGCGATTTTTCTTCCTGTGGGCTTAGTGGATTCGCACCCCTAAGAAATGGTATCATATCGTAAAATCTTCTGCTAAGTTTTTAGAAAGTTGTCGCAGTTCAAATTGAACATTATTTCTTAAATCAGGACTTTTAAGTGCCAATTTTCTTGCTCTACTTAATAATTCTTTCTTGTCAAAATCTTTATCTTTTTTATATGCTTTTTCTAATTCCGTTTGAAAATCTTCAATCTCATGCTCTACTGTTTGTCCATACATTTGGGTTGGCTCAATATCATAGATTTCATTCAAAACCTCATCAATTGGCATCGAAGTAGATGAAATTGTTGGTTTTTCAGATTTACAATGCCCATCTTCATCTAATTTTAATTCATAGATATATGCCCCATCAACCGAATTGACAATGAATGGTGAATGCGTGGTGATAAAAATCTGAGCATTTTTGAAGAGTTTTTGCACTACTGGCAAAATCTTTCGTTGCCAAGAAGGATGCAAATGCACCTCAATCTCATCTAAAAATAGAATAAATTCTCGTTCAAAAATTGGCAAATCATCTTTCCATTTCAAAGCATCCATTCTCATGATTAAATCGCCAAGCCATGAAATGATTGAGCGTAAACCATCGGGTAGGAGGTCGAAGTCTAATTCTTGACCTTGTTTTACGGCTACGACTTTTAGTTTTTCATTTTTAAACTTAAAATCTATCGGAATCTCAATTATTTGCTCAATTATTTGCTTTAAAGTTTCAATTCCTCTACTATATTTCTCTACTTCCTCCGTATTTCCATCAAAAAAAGCACTGTTTCTCTGTGCCATTTTATTGGCAAGCCATTCATTTAGAGAATAATCGTTTGCATTATTCTTTTTATTAAATTCTAAGGCATTTTCAAGTGGATTATAGTTTTCTTTTTCTTTGATGCTTATGTTTTCTTGATGTTCAATGAAACGGTAACCTGAGTAGGCAAAGGCTGCATTATGTAAGCTATCAAGTAAGTCTAATGGACTGGAAAATTCACTAAAGTCTCCGTTAATGCTACCTTGATAATTTAGATTATACTCATAATTATTAGAATCGATTAGTTGTACGTAAGATGATAAATTCTGATATTTAAATTTACGGAATATCTTCTTATCAATTTTGAAAAGACTTAAATCCAAAAGATGTAACATGTCAGGAGTCAATTCAGCCAACGCCTGCAAAATCGTAGTCTTTCCAGTACCATTTTGTCCTGTAAGGATGTGAATTTCGGCCATGTCTTTGTCCTGCTTTTCGGGAAAAGAAATGGTTTCATCCTCAAAAACTCCGATATTTTTTAACGTAAGACTTCTGATTTTCATCTTTTGAATAAATTTTCATCACAAAATTAACGAAAACCTTGCAAATACTTTGCCTATATCTTAATTTTTGCC
>NZ_JBMLRC010000339.1:23316-56561 GCF_049241225.1 Emticicia sp. | reverse complement strand
ATCACAAAATTAACGAAAACCTTGCAAATACTTTGCCTATATCTTAATTTTTGCCGATAATTCAATTTTTGCTGCTGTTAACAATGAAAAAACTAACGACTTTCGTTCGTAATCTACTCAGTGTGTCTCCTGCCGAAGCCAAAGGGGCAGTCATTATTTTCGGAATCATTCTTTTACTTATTTTTCTCATGTTTGGGGCTGACTGGTTCTTTGCTCAGAAACCACAAAATTTGGTTATTTCTTCCCCTCAAATGTTGGATAGCCTAACGGTTACGTTAGATAGTCGGAAGCCTAATTACAATAATTCTTATCAATATGGCGGACAAAAATTTGATAAGTTTGAGTCAAACAAAAAAGCCTATAAAAACTTCAATTTCGACCCAAATACAGCTTCAGTTGAGCAATTTGAAGCTTTGGGCTTGCCCAAATTTATTGCCGAACGTATCGAGAAATACCGTAGTAAAGGTGGAAAGTTTAGAAAGAAAGAGGATTTTGCAAAAATCTATGGTTTACTACCCGATACTTATGAGCGTTTAGAGCCTTACATTAATTTACCATCGGCCGATGATGAATCTTTACGCACGCCGCAAGCCGAAGCCACAAATATAGAGCGAGTAACTGCTGGTTCGCCGATTATGGAGAAGCCAAGTGAGTCTAAAGAGGTAAATTCAAAAGTAAATTTGAAACAACCGGTTCGTTTTGATTTGAATACCGGAGATACAACCGATTTTATGAAAATAAAGGGTATTGGTTCGGGTTATGCCAAACGGATAATAAAATTTAGAGATATGTTGGGTGGTTTTGTGAATGCCGAGCAATTAAGAGAAACATACGGCCTACCACCAGAAACTGTTGATGAACTATTAAAATATGGATTTATAAAAAATGGTGTTAGAAAATTCAAAATCAATCAAATTTCAGTTGCTGAATTTCGCCACCCTTATTTAAAGTATCATCAAGCCAAAGCAATAATTTCATACCGAGAACAGCACGGAAATTTTAAGAATGCTGAGGATTTAAAACAAATAAAAGTTATTGATGAAGCAACAATTCTGAAAATTGCCCCTTATCTGGAATTTTGAAAAATTGGGGCCTGCCCAACCCCAATCAAATCATCAGAATTTAAAATTATAAGACAGTGAAGGAATTGGCGAACCAAAAACCACTAATTTATAAGTATTAATGGCCGTTCCTGTACTACGCACAAACACCGAATAGGCGTTTTTCTTTCCATAGAGGTTGAAAACCGTAAAAGTAAAATGGCTTTTAAAACGTTTGTCTTTCATACCCGGTTGGTAGATATTCCACGCAAAATCGAGGCGATGATAATCGGGGAGGCGAGCATTGTTTCTGACTCCATAGAATGGATAGCTACGTCCTTGATATACAATGAATCCTTCGGGTAGCGTATACGGACGGCCCGTGCTGTACGAAAAATTAAACGAAAAATCGTGGTGTGTACCTTGATTGAAAATTACCGAAGCATTGAATGAGTGTGGGCGGTCGTAATTGGCGGCGTACCAGTTTCCGAAATTGATTTGTTCACCAAAGCCAGTACCCTCATTTACTTGATTCAACGAACGAGAATACGTATAGTTTATCCAACCTGTTGTTTCTCCTTTTTTCTTAGAAAACATCAGTTCTAAGCCATAAGACCGATTTTTTCCTTGTAAAAGCTGGGTTTCGGGATAGCTCGAAAGCAAGAAATCTGCCCCCGGTTTATAGTCGATAATATTATTAGTTAGGCGATAATAAGCTTCCATCGAAAACTCATAAATATTACCTTTTAGGTTATGGAAAATTCCGCCAGAAAGTAAGGTGCTAACCTGTGGCTTTATGTGTAAATCAGAGGTTTTCCAGCGTGATGTAGGTAGCGGAGTGGTCGTATTCGTGACAACTTGCATATACTGACGCATTAAGTTATATCCTAATTTTAAGGAAGTACGTTCGTTCAAAGAATATTTCATACCAAATCTTGGTTCAAAACCACCATACGATTGCATGATTTTTCCTGTGCCGTAGTTGAGCGTATCTCTTGCCGAAAAAGCATCACGTGGTTCACCGGCGGCGTATGTTTGCACAGTGCCTGGCCCCAAAGCATAAAATTGAGAGTAACGCACCCCAACCGAAACAGTAGCTTTTGGTGATATTGAAATTTCATCTTCGGCATAGATAGCGGTTTCGAGCGAATACTCTTTCGGCGTTTTTAACGACAAAACACTTTTGCTGGTTCCGGGTAAAAGCTGCCCTGGGTCTATTTCATAGCGAGTGCCACTGACACCAATTTCGATGTTATGCTTGCTAATTGAATAGTTGAGATTTGTCTTTACTTGCTGATATTTGATGCCCGATAGCAACTCTACTTTATTATCAGAGTTGAGTTCTGGGAGTAAAGTTTTTGGTACATAATCGGCCGAAACAACTGTTGTTTGTAAATTAAGCTTATTGTTGATGGCATAAAACCAACGAGCCGAAAAACTATTACTTCGATAATCATACTGAGTAGAAGTGGCATTAATTGCACCGATACCTCCCAATAGTTTTGTCTGAAAAAAATCTTTGCTGTAATATCCTGAAGCCGTAATGGTGTTTTTTTCATTTACTCTCCAAAACACCTTTGCTACCAAATCGGCAAAGTTGGCTTTTATATCATTAAGTTTTGGCGAAACAACTGGTAGAACAAAATCATTGTAAGAAGCACGCCCTGAAATCATTACCCCGAGTTTCTCTTTGATAATTGGCATGTCAAGCGTAAGGCGGTTTGAAACAAAACTTATACCGCCACTCATCTTGAATTTATCGAGCGATGGTTGTTGGAGCGAAACATCCATTACTGATGCTGCTCGGCCACCAAATCGTGCAGGTGTACTTCCTTTATAAACTTCTACACTCGAAGCTGCTTCCGACGGAAAAGCTGTAAATAGACCAAACATGTGCGTTGGGTTGAAAATCGGAATATCATCGAGTAAAAGTAAGTTTTGGTCGGTTGTGCCACCACGAATATTTACACCGTTTGAGGCTTCTCCTACACTCGTTACCCCAGGCAACATCTGAAGACCACGAAGAATATCTATCTCACCAACTGCCGCTGGTAGTTTTCTTAATGTCTTGATACTTAGCTGACTAACCCCCAAAAGTGGACGCTGAATATTTGATTCAGCTCCTTTGCTCGATACAATTACTTCTTCTAACTCGTTTTCTACCAAGTGCAAAAAATATTGTCTATTGATGTCGCCTCTTAAATAGATGACCTCACGAAACGGGCGATATCCCACAAATTTTATGGTAATGGCATGCTCGCCCGAAGGAAGTGATATGTCAAAATATCCCTTTTCATTGGTTACCCCACCATATTTCCCAAAATCGATATTTATCGAAGCCTTTGGTAAGGGTTTTCCGTCAAGCGTATCTTTTATATAACCACTAAATTGGTAATTGACTTGTGCAGAGGCAGATAAGCAGCATAGAAAACATATAAAGAAGTATATTTTTTTCATTTTGAAAATTGTATCGAGTAAGAAAATGAGAAAGGTGGAGAGGATTTTTGTTAATTTATCCAGCCATTCGGTCGAGTTGGAGTACGGGTTAAACTCGAAATACATTGAGCAAAAGGCGGACGTGTCAGGTCATTTCCCATTGGCTCGGGGCTTAGAGGGTGGTCAAGTAAGCCAATCGGATTAATGTTTTTACCTTCTGCTCCTTTTCTATCAATCCAATATCTTACTGTTCTTACACTCGTGACCATAAAAAAACCAGCAATTGATTCACTCGGATTATTCACATTCTTTATGTTGCCGATAAGTGCTGCAGGAGGTGTATCTACCAAGCTACCGTTGTTTTGAATTTGGTCAGCCAATAATTTAAAATAACGATAAGCGGCTGGCGAAATAGATTGTTGTTTGATTTCTATTAAAGCACCTTTTATATTATAGTAAGGAATTTTTGCGATGAGTCGGTTCTGAATGGGTTGGCCGTTTGAATAAGTATCTGTAAATACATTGAGGTCTTTGCTTGTTAGAATTTCCCAACAATCACCAGGGCAAAAGTAATCAAAGGTTTGCCCAGCAAAGGCTCTTTCTTCTCTACAACGTGCGGGAACAGGGGTTAAAAAATAACGTCCTCCGAAGCAAGTTGCACATACACTTTGACGCTCCCAAAGCTTCCATGTCCACAGGTAATTATTTTTAATATCTGCAGGGTCTTGGGTATCAAGATATATGTAATTAGCAGGGTCGAAATAGTTATCACCTCTTTCTATGCCCTTGACTACAAACTCATCATGAACACCAATGATTTCTGGAACTTTTGTTACTTGGTCTTCGGTCGATTCGTATTGTGTCCCATCTGCTTTAGAAAATACTAATTTGTAGTTTACGCCAGTTTTTAATTTAAAACTACTCGGTAGGGCATATATTCCTTGCCCTTTTTCGGTTAAAGTGAGTCGTTCGCTTCCTCCAACAATTACTTCTACTTTGGCTTTTAAGAGTGGCTGGGCAAATACAGAGCCGTTTACATTCACAGATTCAGTAAGGCTAATGATTTGTTCGTCAGAAGTATCGGTCAATGTAGCATCAACTGTGAGGATTTTCAGATTACTCTCAATATTTAGCTCAAAAGGCTCAACACACGCACACACCCACAAGCCAAGTGCTATGGTTAGTAGCGTAATTTTTTTGTTTATCACTGTCGTAGAAATTGAATAAATGTATTTTTGACAAATATAAGGATTCTAAGGAAAGATTGAAATTAAAAGGTGGTTAAGAGTGAATTATGAGATGAACTAGCCGAATGTGTAGCTTTTTGATAAATGTTTCATCGACACAATATTCAATTAAGCCAGCCTTTTGGTTTAATCGGGGTTAGAGCTGAACTCAAAATACAAGGTGTCAAGGGTGGGCGGCCACTCGTGGGTTCTTCTCTTATTGAGTGCTCTCTTAGGCTAGTTGGCGTTAGTTTCTGTGCAAAGGGTTCTTTTCTTTCAATCCAATATCTTAATGTAGCATTCGCTCGTTACCATAAAGAAACCAGCCACAATTTCTTTGAGCTTATTCACATTTTTTTGTGTTCCCAAGCAAGGCCGCAGGAGGCGTGTTTACTAAGCTACCGTTGGTGAGGGTTGCCTCTACGGGGAGTAAACGTAAATCGCTTTTTATATTCAGATTAAAAGGTTCAACACAAGAGCAAATCTATAAAATGGCCGTCAGGAGTAGCAGGGTACTTTTATGATAGATAAATCAGGCCTTGAGTGAAGAGAAGTTAAAAATTAATTAACTATCTTCAAGAAATTGATGAAATAAATGATTTAGGGCGAAATAATCTCAAATGTATAAAAATCTTTGAATATTTTCTCAAATTAGCTGTTTTACTAAGATGTTGGGTATATCTTTGAGTGCAAAAAAATATTGTGTTGAAAAAAACAATCTACCTTCATCATGAAAAAAACATTTCTACTTGTTGCTTTAGCTTTGTCTTATTTTACTGATTTTGGACAAAGCAATATCCCTAAAATTTTGCCCGAACGTGAGCGTGCAACCGTAATTGACGAGATTCTCGAAGATAAAATGACAAACACTTTGCCGAAATTAATGCGAAAAGAAGGCATTGATATGTGGGTCATTATTTCGAGAGAATACAACGAAGACCCAGTCATGAAAACGATGTTGCCATCGGTTTGGCTTTCAGCTCGCCGTCGAACAATTATGGTGTTTTTTGATAGGGGCGAAAAGGAGGGAGTTGAACGTTTTGCCATTGCCCGCTACGATGTTGGTAATCTGCTCAAAGGCGAATGGGATTTAAACACAAACCCTGACCAGTGGGATGCTTTGATGAAAACCATAAAAGAGAAAAATCCGAAGAAAATTGGCCTAAATTTTTCTAAATATTACGCACACGCCGATGGCTTGACTTACACTGAGCAGAAAGAGTTTATGGAAAAACTCCCCACTGAGTTCCACAGTCGTGTGGTTTCGGCTTCTAATTTGGCGGTCAATTGGCTCGAAACTCGCACTGAGCGAGAAATGGCTATTTATCAACAAATCTGCCGAATTTCGCACGAAATTATTCAAGAAGCATTTTCTGACCGAGTGATTCAGCCCGGTGTTACAACTACCGATGATGTAGTTTGGTGGATGCGTCAGCGAGTAACAGATTTGGGACTTGAAACTTGGTTTCATCCAACGGTCGATATTCAGCGTTATGACCCCGAAAATTTCGACCATTTACGTACTTTCTCGAAGCGTCCACAAAAACAAGTAATTATGGCGGGCGATTTACTACACTGTGATTTTGGAATCACTTATTTGCGTCTAAATACCGACCAGCAACAACACGCTTATGTACTTCGTGCGGGCGAAACCGATGTGCCAGAGTTTTTGAAAAAAGCATTTGAACAAGGAAATCAAGTACAAGATTGCCTCACCGATAATTTTAAGGCTGGCATGAGTGGCAATGATATTTTGGCAAAAGCCCTCGAACAGTCGAAAAAGCAAGGTTTGAAAGGCACAATCTATACACACCCGATTGGTAATCACGGACACGCCGCTGGCCCAACGATTGGAATGTGGGATAATCAAGGAAAAACCATCGGAAGTGGAGATTATCCACTCAATACAAATACTGCTTATTCTATCGAACTCAATGCCTCGGTGGAGCTGGCCGAATGGAAAAAAACTATCAGAATCATGCTCGAAGAAGATGGATTTTTTGATGAGAAAGGATTCCGATACATTGATGGCCGACAAACCGAAATTATTCCGATTCCGAGAGTTTTGAGCGGAGTGAAATAGTATTTTTATCAGATGAAGGATGTTAGATAATAATAAAATAAAAGCCATTATTTTTGATGTGGACGGAACCCTCCGCGACACCGACGACGAAATGGTAAGAAGTGTAGAATTATTCCTGTTGAAGTTTGAGTTTTTGATTTCGAGTAAAAAAGCTCAAACCGCCGCCCGAAATATTGTGATGCGAATGGAAAACCCTGCACAAGTAATTTTGCATTATGCCGATAAATGGGGTTGGGATAAATTTATTCATCAACTTATTCACGGAATCAGATGCTTACTTCGTCCATTCAAGAATACTAAAAACTTTCAAACAATAGAAGGCATAAAACCCATGATTATAGCCTTAGCAGAGCGTTATCCGCTGGCGGTTGCAAGTGCGGGCGACGAGAAAACTGTTAGGGCATTTTTAGCACAGGCTGGTATCTTGGAGTATTTTACGTGCGTTGCCACAGCACTTACTTGCCCGCACACCAAACCATTTGCCGACCCTCTCATTTGGGCAGCTTTGCAGATGGGAGTTGAGATAGAAAACTGTGTGATGGTCGGAGATACAACCGTGGATATGATGGCAGGAAAAAATGCTAATACTCAGACAGTTGCTGTTTTGTGTGGCTTTGGCGAAAGAGAAGAATTAGAAGCCTTAAACCCAAATTTGGTTTTAAGAACTACAGCAGATTTAACTGACGTTTTGATACCATCATAGCCTTCTAAACCATTGATTTAATTGCTTTACTATGGACTATTGACCGTGGACGATTTTTTGTATGAATACACTCTTAATAAAAATTATAATGATGCCTTTAGTAATTGGGGGCGTAACGATTGCCAGCAAAAAGTGGGGAAATTTGATAGGTGGGATGATTGCAAGTATGCCTTGGATTGCTGGCCCAATTATGCTTTTTTTTACAATCGAACAAGGTGTTGAATTTGCGGTTAGCAGTGTGCCGGGAATCATGATGGGAATATTGGGTGTATTGGCTTTTTGTTTTGCCTATATTTATTCTTCCATGAGGTCAGAGTGGTATGTAAGTTTGCTGATGGCTTATTTGGCTTTTATAGTGACTACTGTTTCGTTGAAGTTTTTTGAAAGTCTCGTTGGCTTAGACGTGTGGTTTTGTATAGTCATTATTTTTAGTCTGATAGGAATAAGGTTTTTTCCTAAATTAGAACGTGTAGAAAATGCAGGCCAAAGCCTAAAATATGATATTTATCTGCGTATGATAATTATCACAGCATTTGTAACCTTGATAACTTATTTGGCTCAAATACTTGGGCCAACTTGGAGCGGCATACTTACGCCATTTCCTATTATTACGGCAATTTTAGCGGCATTTACGCACTACACACAAGGAGCATTTGGCACATCAGTTATACTTCGAGGGATGCTCACCGGTTTTATTGGGTTTGCCTCTTTTTTATTCTTACAAGCCAAACTACTACCACATTTTCCGATAGCAACTGCTTTCCTCATTGGTTTTGCCGTAAATATTATGCTTAATTTAATGATGCGAGTAGTAGTGAAACGTTATCTGTAAATTACTATTGAGCATTATAGAACTTAAAAATCTTTATCAAATCTTGGCGGTCTTTGACAAACAAATTATTTTGTTTCACAAATGCCTCAATCTCATTTTGTTTGTCAGCCATTAATGCTAATATCGACTTTCGATTGATACGAAGTTTGATGATTTCGTTTCCTTGATTTACAAATAGCTGTTTCTCTTTATTTATTTTTATGTCTTTGCTCCCCGTATTGAATGCCTCAACATAGTCAGGTTTCTGGATGGTTACCTTGGTGTATTCAAGTAGTTTTAGTTTACCATCGGCCAAAACTTCCAAAAAGCTGGGTTTAATTTTGTCAAAATTATCAACAAATTCTGAGGTACTTATAAAATGATGATATTCTTGGTTTGGTTGCTGTAAAGTGAAACTCTTGATGAGGCTTCCTGAGATAATCTTCACACCTTCGGGCGTATTAAATTCAACTTCATTTCCATATAAAACAATTTTTATCTGAACATCGGTTAGGGAATCTAACTTGACAGTACCAGTAGGTGTAGAAAGTGTTCGTGGATAAAATCGAACTGTAGCAACTGACCAGTTGGGGTCGAGGTAATATGTGCCTAATACTTCAGTAGTGCGGGTGTCAAAACCATAAAGCATGGTTGATGAGTGCTGACCTACTTTCAGACCTCCCAAATTCAAGGCATCTTTCGTATTTTGCATCATACCATTTTGAGCAAAAACCGTAGTTTGGGTCAGTCCAAAAATCATAAATGCCAGCTTTTTCATGTAAGTATAGGAAGGAATTAATATAATAATACCTTAAAAGCATAAAAATAGTGTCTGAAACAATTTCAAGTATTCAAACACTGCAAAACACTAACGCAAACAGCTACCAAGTTAGTAGAAGTTTCAACTCCTAAATCACTAAGTTTACCACTAAGAGCATTATTGTTAGAAAAATGAGAAGTATGGTTTGGCGGAAGGTTGAACGATAGTTTTCGGTACTGTTTTTGAGGCTTCTGAGAGAAAGAAGTTCAAAAAATAGACACCCTCCGCCCAAAACCCCAAGAGCAATCGACTTAAATGTTGGTGAAGGCATCTGTGCAGGAGCAATGATAAGCCCCAAAAATAATACTATGATTATCCACTTAAAGTTTTGGCTTGATAAAAATGTCATGGTTTTAATTAGTTTTTTGTTTCTACTTCCGAGTTTTCAGCACTTATATCTTTTGTTGGCTCTTCGGTCAGTCTAAATTGCTGGTCTTCGGCTACAATCTCGTTTACTTCTTCATTGATTTCATCGTTCAGTTTTTCTTCTGTTTCTAATGTTTCCTCCAATGTTTCGGTTTGTGTTTCAATAGAATTTGCCTCTTCTTGTGTTTCATTTTCATCTTTTACCTCGGCAAGCCTTTGAGCTTGGTCGAACTCAAAGAATTTTTGTTGGAAAATCAGAATACTTACCACACCACAGAAAATACAAGCATCGGCAAAATTGAAAATTGGCGTAGTGTTGAAATCTCCACCGATGAAAGGAATCCAGTCAGGGTATTGCCCGTCAAGTCCGTAAGCATAGAACATATCAATTACTTGCCCATGAAACCACGGAGTCGAAACGCCAATCGGAGCATTATTTAAGAAAACACCATAGAATGTACTATCAATTACGTTTCCGATTGCTCCACCTAAAACTGCGGCTATCGACCAAAGTAAACCCGAATGTGCATTTCTTTGTGCCAAATGCACCAAATACCAGCAGATTCCGACCATTGCGGCTAAACGAAAAGTAGTTAAAATTAACTTGCCATATTCGCCGCCAAGCTCCATACCAAATGCCATTCCTTTGTTTTCAACGTAATGTAATTTAAAAAAGTCAGGAATGAGGTCAATCTCACCATAATGATTCGGTAAAACATCATAATACATCCAAAGTTTGATTGCTTGGTCAACCAGAATCAATATGAGTGTCAAGAATAAATACTTGTAGGGAGACTTTCCTTTTAAAGCAATGTCAGACATGCGTGAAATTTTATTTACTAAAACAAATGTTTTTTATTAAGCAACAAAAATAGACTAAACTCTCGAATACTCTATCAATTTTGTTGAATTTACTCTTTAAGAAGCTTTATTCATTCTTCTTTCTCGCTCTTTTTTTACTAATAAGTACTCTCGGCTGCTTTGTCCTGCAATTGAAGAGTTTTCTTCTGCACGACGGAACAAATACGGCATTACGGCCTCAACTGGTCCATAAGGCACATATTTTGCCACATTATAGCCAGCATTTGCCAAATTATAAGAAATATTATCGCTCATGCCCAAAAGCTGTGCAAACCAAATGCGAGCATCGTTTTTGGCAATACCGTTTTCTTCCATCAGTTTCACGCACAACAAACAGCTGTCTTCGTTGTGCGTACCGAGGCAGATAGAAAGTACGTCGATGTTATCAACGGCATAATGCACGGCTTTATTGAAATCAACGTCGGTATCTTCTTTAGTGATATGAATCGGGCTTTTATATTCCATTTCGGCAGCACGGCGGCGTTCTTTCTCTATATATGCCCCACGGACGAGTTTTCCGCCAACAGTATAACCTTCGGCACGTCCTTTATCACAAGCTTTGATTAGGTTTTCAAGACTTTCCCAACGATATAATTGATAAGTATTATAGACAATCGTTTTGCCACCTACGTTATATTTTTTCATCATTTCGTAGCAAAGATTATCAATCACATCTTGAATCCAAGTTTCTTCGGCATCCAAAAAAATCTTGACGTTCAGTTCGGCTGCCAATTTACAGAGTCTATCAACACGGTTTCGTACTCTTTCAAAAGCGGCTTTATCTTCTGTGGTTAATTCTTCTTCGTGTTCTTGTACTTTTTCAAGAAGGTCAACTGAGCCAATTCCTGATACTTTAAATACCGAAAATGGTATGTCAGTGGTTTGTTGAGATGCTTTTTTGATTGTTTTTACTAATTCTTCGGTAGTTTTATCAAAATCCTTTTCGTTGTCTTCGCCTTCTACCGAATAGTCGAGTATCGTACCGATTTTACCCTTTGCCAAATTTTCTATTGTTTTTTGGCAGGTTTCTATACTTTCTCCACCACAAAATTGGCTAAATAAAGTATTTTTGATAAGAAATTTTACAGGTAAACCTAATTTTAATATTAACTTTATAAAAAAAGTTCCTATCTTTACGAGCCAATTTTGATTCATCATCGCAAAAATTAAATATGTTTTGCGAAGTTTACTGTCTGACTGATGAGCAAAGGCCACCGAAGTATCCTCAAAACTCAAGTTATGATTCTGCGTAGCAGTTTTCATGTTTGTCGATTTTAATTTTTTAAAATAAATAGTTTTGTTGATGAGTTGTATTATTTCAAGAAAAAGTATTAAATAGAAATAGTTTTTGCTTGAAATCCGGTGCAAATATATTACATTTAAGGTGTATTTTTTTTGATTTTTTTATAAAAGCGAGTTAGCTCGCTCCTTTAATTAACTAATGAAAGCAAATTTAGACGTACTTCCTCTTAGCAGTTGGATTGATACCGCAGGGAAGCCATTGATTATCGCTGGGCCGTGTAGTGCCGAGACCGAAGAACAAGTTTCGGAAACCGTATCACGCATTGCTAAAGAAGGCTATGCACATGTGATACGTGCAGGTGTTTGGAAACCTCGTACTCGTCCAGGTAGTTTTGAAGGCATGGGAGAAGCTGCTTTGCCGTGGTTGGTTGAAGCAAAAAAACAAACAGGTTTACCAGTTGCAATCGAAGTAGCTACACCTCAACACATTGAGTTAGCATTGAAATATGGCATCGACATCCTTTGGATTGGTGCAAGAACAACCGTAAACCCTTTTAACGTACAGGATTTAGCTGATGCTTTGAAAGGTGTTGACGTGCCAGTATTAATCAAAAACCCAGTGAACCCAGATTTAGCTCTTTGGGTGGGAGCGTTTGAGCGTATCGCTGGAGCAGGTATCAAGAAAATGGCGGCTATTCACCGTGGTTTCTCGAATGCCCAAGAAACAAAATTCCGTAATTCACCAATGTGGCAAATGGCGGTTGAGTTGAAAACACTTTTCCCTCAATTACCAATCATCGGCGACCCAAGTCACATGGCTGGAAAGCGTGCTTATTTGTACGAATTGGCTCAACGTGCATTAGACTTAAACTATGATGGTTTAATCATTGAATCGCACCGCAACCCTGACGAAGCATGGTCTGATGCATCTCAACAATTAACTCCAGAAGCTTTGGGCGAAATGTTGAAATCATTGGAAATCCGTAAGGCTTCTTATGGTGTAGAATTCCAAAACGAATTAGACCAATTACGTCAGAAAATTGATAACATCGACCGTGAATTACTCGAAGTATTGGCAGCTCGTATGTCGGTTGTTGAGAAATTGGGAGAATACAAACGTGAAAATAACGTGGCTGTTTTGCAACTTGACCGTTGGAAAGAATTGCACAACAACCGTGCTGATTTAGGTAAAAAATTAAACCTTTACCCTGAATTAGTTGAAGAAATGTTCAAATTGATTCACATGGAATCTATCCGTAAGCAAACAGAGGTGATGAACCAACAACCTGCTTAATTAGTGAATTATAGAAAACTAAACGTGTCATACTTCAAAAGTGTGGCACGTTTTTTTTATTTTATTGATACTCTATTTTTATAATCTGATTGGATTTGACTGGAGGAGAGCCTACACTTAGATAATTATAAATAATTTTATTCCGCTGAATCTCTGTTGGATAATTATCCGAATCGTATTTGTAATTGAAAATTGTTTCATCAGATAAAACCAAGTTTTCAGTATTATTTCTTCTATTATACGACGATATTTTCAACGGATTTTTGTCGGCATATTCAATGATATTGAGTAAAAGTTTATTAAGTGGATAAGGGTTAAGATTCAAGTATTGCGGTAACGGAATTGTAGGCTTATTTTTATTGTCAAACTCTATCACCACATACCTTTCAACCAAATTATTGTTGATAGATTCAATCGTTACGGTATTATCTTTAATAGAATATTTGATGAGCGAATTATTGAGTTTGTTGGGTAAGTTTTGTGAATTTATAGTAATTGTATCTTGAGATTTGTTGTAGGTTGAAATAATTTGGTTATTTCTAAATTGTATGCTTTGAAAATTATTAATGATAGCATTTGATTCCCGCATACTGTACGTAGATAATTGGCCATCTGCATCATAATTGAAGTCATACTGTCGCAGAAAACTCTTATCATACAAAAAATGGTCTTTAACTTGTATCAATAAGTTGTTATTATCGTAGAAAAATTCTTGTTCAACAAAGCCCAAATCAGCGGAACTGTATCTGAAAATCGGTAAACCCAAATTATTATATTTGTATTTATTTTCCGTGTAGAAATGCTCAAATTTTATGACATTACCTTTTGAATCATAAGAAAACTTGATTCCAATCTCCTTACTTTTTTCTAAATAATAAGTATCGCTTGTGTTTTTTATTTCATAGCTTTTTACGAGTTTTCTCGATACTACATTACTGTTTTTTAGAGGGTATAACTCCTTAATATCAGTATTTTGTAGTTCTGAGATTACCTCTTTTTTACAAGAAATTGAACATACAAAACTGACTAAGCATATAAAATTTAATCTCTTCAATGACATAAACTTTGATTTATTTCATTGACGAAAAATAATGAAAAAAGTTGGAAAATCATTGTAAAAACTTTCTTCGTTAACGACGCTCAGTTCGTGGAACAAACCAGCCCCACATTTTCATCTTGAAGAATAATTGTTTTGTTTGTCGGCTCATAGCATCCAGATTTATTTCTCGATTAAAACATATAGAAGTTTGCGAAGCCAGAAGATAATAACAATCTCGTTTTTTAGGTAAATATTGAGATATGAGTGGCTTGTTTTGTAGAAAAAGTAAATTATTGCGAAAAGAAGGCTTGGTTTTATTGAAATTGATGCTTGGAATAAAAGACGAATGTGAACGATAAATATCAATTTGGGCGAAAGCGAAGTTGAAACATAGTAAAAATCCAAAGATAAATAACACTTTTTTCATAGTAAATTTATGGTTAGGCTTTTTACAATAAACGAATGATTTTGAGCAAAATTTCAAACATAAACAGCATAATTCTCAATTCTCAATTCTTAATTCCTAATTCTTCCCTATCTTTGCAAAAAAAACATTATAGAAGTGAGTAAATACGCAACCACCGAAATCACGAGTGCCGAAATTCCATCGGATAATCCTGTTCATCAACGCTTATACTTTCCGTATGTAGAAGCGGCAAAAATTATTAGTGGAAATGTTTTAGAATTAGGCTGTGGCTGGGGAAGAGGCGTTGAAACCCTCATCGAAAAATGTGACCATTATACAGGCCTTGACAAGAATCAACCTCTGATAGACCAGCTTCAAGCGGCTTATCCGAAACATACTTTTCAGACAGCAGATTTGCCGCATCTTTCTGCATTCAAAGATAATACCTTCGATTACGTAGTAACTTTTCAGGTTATCGAACACATTCAAGACGACCATAAATTTTTGGCCGAAATTGCTCGTGTTTTGAAGCCAAACGGACGAGTGTTACTTACTACAGTCAATCGTCCATATTCATTAAGCCGAAATCCTTGGCACGTACGTGAATATGATACGCAAGAATTACGCTCATTGATGCAAAAATATTTCTCTAAAGTAGAAACAATGGGAGTGGGCGGAAATAAAAAAGTGTGGGATTACTACGAAGAAAACAAACAATCGGTGAATAAAATCATGCGTTTTGATATTTTTGATTTACAACACCGCTTGCCAGCTTGGATGCTTCGAGCACCTTACGAATTTTTGAATCGCTTCAATAGAAACAAACTAATGGCCGAAACAGGCAGTTTGGCTGCTTCGATTGATGTAACCGATTTTCATGTTTCTAACGAGCCAGAAAAATGTATTGATTTCTTTTTTGTGGCTACCAAGTAGAGCAACTTTCTAAATTGCTTTATTCTACAATTTCAACCACCCCGTCCGACTTCGTCAGGACACCCCTCCTTAAAAGAAGGAGGGGAAAATTAGGAAAATGATTGCACCTTTACCTCCACATACCTTTTTGCCGTCGGGCGTGTCATTACTGTGATTTTCATTTCAGTACGAATCTTTCGTTGAAAACAACGGTTGTAGAAGCTATTTGTCGAGAAATAGATTTACAGGCTAATTACTTGAAAAACAAGCGATTAGAGACTATCTACTTTGGCGGCGGTACTCCTTCGTTGTTGAATATGAACGAATTGTATGATATTTTTGAGACAATCAAGAAACATTATACCTTCGCCGACGACATTGAGATAACCATGGAAGCCAACCCCGACGACATCACTCGTGACCGTCTGGCAATTCTTCAAAGATTTGGTTTTAATCGCCTAAGCATTGGTATTCAGTCCTTCGATGATAATCATCTGAAATATCTCAATCGTATTCATACTTCGCAGCATGCCGAAGATTGTGTGCGACTGGCTCAAGAAATGGGCTTCGAAAATCTTACGATTGATTTGATTTACGGAATCCACCCATTACTGACGCTTCCTAAAAAACTGCAAAAAACTCAGTCAGAGTATACGCACGGAATTCATCAGATTTGGCAACGAGATTTAGAAAAGGCAATCATGTTGAAGGTACCTCATATTTCGTCGTATTGCCTAACAATCGAACCCAAAACCGTTTTTGGTAAATGGTTACAAATCAATAAGATACCACCAATTGATGAGGAATTTGCTTCGCAACAGTTCGATATTTTGGTAAATACTTTGGCAGAGGCTGGCTATGAACAATACGAAATCTCTAATTTTTGTAGGGATAATCGCTATTCTCGACACAATACTTCATACTGGAAACGCCACGAATATTTAGGTGTAGGGCCATCGGCTCATTCATTTAATGGTGAATCTCGCCAGTTTAATGTCTCGAATAACCCTGCATATATCAAAGCTCTTACACTCGGACAAGTTCCTGCCGATTATGAAATTCTGACTCCCGAAGAAAAAGTAAACGATTATGTCATGACTGGTCTTCGAACCAAATGGGGCTGTGATTTAACCGAGATAGAAAAAATGGTGGGGCAAAAATGGCTGAAATCCAACGAAGAAGTACTACGACAAAATCTTTCTCAAAACTTTCTAAGTCTTGATAATCAGTTACTCACACTTACACAAAAAGGTAAATTATTCGCCGATAGGATTGCGAGTGATTTGTTTTTGGTGTGAGTTCAATGTTTTATAGTATTCAAATAAATCTACCATATTTTAATTAAAACTAAATCAAACAAGAATGAAAAAAACAACATTACTGCTACTTTTAACACTGCCTGCTGTTGCACAGAAAATCGAAAAAGTCCAACCTTTTAGTTACAATGAATTAGAAAAACTTAGTCCAACGATGCGTCCTTTTTTGTCAAATATGACACTTAATCCTGAAAATGGGACATTAAAAGTTTATTCATTTCATGGTATAAGAGCCAATATCAAAGAAAAAGTTGAAGCTAAAACAAAAGCGGGTAAAATACTCGGTGGCTTGCAAGGGTTTTCAGGTAGTGATTATTTATCATATTTGCCTTATGTAACTACTTTGACATTTGATAATAATTTGGTTCAGATAGATAAAAAAAATGGTTATGTTTCACCTGTTGATTTAGAAGCAGGTAAGAAGTATGAAATTGATGAGCCTCCATTTGGAACAGGGGTTGATTTTCCAAAAAATAAAGATATTTCGGTTGATTATAAAAGTTTTTTAGCTCTAAATCCAGATTTTGAAAAAGCTTTACCTATTTATACGAATACTGCTTTGTTTAGTAAAGGAGATGGATTATTGGGAAATAAAAATCCAAGATTAAATGCTGCAAAAAATATAAATAAATTTGAACTCAGAAATGGCTACATTTTAAGAAAAAATGAAGAAACGATTCTTCAAAAAGAAAAATGGGAGACGAATTTCAAAGGTTTTTTTACATTTAATACTGGTGTAAGTTCTTATGCTAAGCTACCTAACGGTACTTATATTCAGATGGTTTCAGAAGAAAATAAAGATGATAATTATGCGATGTATCGTAATTTTTGTTTCATAAATTATGATGCTGAAGGAAACTTTATTAGTAAAGAAGTTTATAAGCCTGAGTTTATTAGAAGTATGATTTCGATGATGAATGTGTTTGGTGAGAATGGAGAAATGACAGGTGTACTTTACATTTTTGGAAACGCTCAAACAATGGGAGCTAAAAAGCAAAAAGACCCTGTTGAGAATAAATATCAAGCATATTATTTTGGTACGGATGGTAAATTGAAATTTAAAAATGAGTTTACAAACGGTGAAAATCCTGAAAAAGATTGGTACGTAAATCCGATGTTTGTAATCGAAAAAGACAATAAACTTAATATTCTTAATACTACTTATACATCATTTACAAAAAGTAGTTTTGAAAATTTAGTAATTGATGCTAAAGGTAAAGTTTCGGCAACAAAAGTGGAGCCAGCTAAATATGCCGCATCAGCAGGAACACCTGGTTTTAGTCTTTATGTAAGCAACCCGACTTATTCTAAAGGGAAATTTTATGATTATTCGGTCATGACTGAAAGTAAAGAGGTTGTTCAAAAAGATGGCTCTAAGGCAACTGAAAAATATTATACTGGTTTGATTTTGAATGAAATAAATCCAGATTTTACTGTTACTTACAGAAACCTAATTATCAAACAAAAACCATCGAAAGAACCTATTAATGTTTATCCAATTGAAAAGAATGGGCAGAAGTATTTAGTGGTAACGCATGATAATGGCAATTCAATTATTACATTAGATGAGAAAAAAAATGTCTTTAATGTGATTCCAAAAGACGGTTTTGTTCCTGTTTCAATTTCTCTTACGAAAAACTTTATCTATGATGAAGCCAAAGGTTTAATTTACTTTGTTTATGAAGGTAATAAAGTTGGTGAT
Organism: Emticicia sp.; assembly: GCF_049241225.1. Taxonomy (NCBI): domain Bacteria; kingdom Pseudomonadati; phylum Bacteroidota; class Cytophagia; order Cytophagales; family Leadbetterellaceae; genus Emticicia; species Emticicia sp. Next base: position 38,304 of record NZ_JBMLRC010000339.1, on the reverse strand, counting down.
GGCCAAATAATTAAAGTAAGTCTCTGAAAAATCTCCACCGTACAACAAAAAAGCCATTCCTCGGAATGGCTTTTTTGTTGTATTTAAAATTGATTACTGCTTTTCAGCAAATGGAATAATCAATTTTTCGCCACGAGCGGCGTAGTTTTTAGTCTTTTTGTTGGCTTGCATAATAAGTGTTTGAGAAACACCATACTTATTGCTCACTACTCTAATAATATCGCCAGGACCTACTGTATGAACGGCTTTGATACGAACTTTAAGTTTAGTAACTCCAACCTTAATACCGCTTTCATCAACACCTGGGTTCATTGCTTTTAGTGTTTCCTTCTTTATATTATAACGATTGGCAATACCAAAGAAAGTTTCACCTTCGCCAACTGTATGGGTATATGTTTCTCCGCCCGCTGGAATTTCAACTTTAGGTTTTTCTTCCTTTGGTTTTTCCTCTTTAGGCTTCTCCTCTTTTGGTTTTTCTTCTTTTACTGCTGTTGCTTCATTTTTATCACCAATTTTGGGCACTGAAACCTCTGGTAAACCATCGGTTGATACAGGAGTTGTGCTTGAAGTTTCTTCAACGGGAGCTTCTTCTTGTGGTTGGTTACTTATGGCTTTCGCTACAGTGTCGGCCGGAACTGCGGTTAGGTCATCACTACCCGAAGTATCATCTGACATATACTTCCAGCCAATGTAAAGCAAAGCACAAATAATACCCACAAGTACCAACAAAACAGCCATTGGCAGGTTGCGGGCAGGCTCTTTAGGACGTTCATTACGTTGTTCTCGATTATCTCGGTCTTCGAACTGCATGGGAAAAGGAGTTTAAATTATAAATAGGAAAACAAGTTTTATGATTGTTGTGTAACTAGCACTGATAAATTCTAATTGGCTAAAATAGCGATAATTATCTGGATATCAATTCAGTTACAGCGTATTTTGTAAAAGTGCTTATACAGTTTTTTTCAGTTCCTCATTCATTTCCTCAACCAGGTCTTTCAAGCCCTCGGCATAGTTTCGTAATTTTTTTGCAATTTCTTCATCGTTAGCTCCTAAGATTTGGGCCGCTAAAATTCCTGCATTTTTTGCACCATTCAACGAAACAGTAGCAACTGGTACACCGGCAGGCATTTGAAGAATCGACAAAATCGAATCCCAACCATCAATCGAATTGCTTGATTTGATAGGTACACCAATCACCGGTAGTGTCGTACTTGATGAAACCATACCAGGTAAGTGAGCAGCACCGCCGGCACCTGCAATGATTACCTTTAGGCCTCTTTTCCTTGCCGAATGTGCATAATCAAGCATTTTTTGGGGTGTGCGATGTGCCGAAACTACCTCTTTTTCATAAGGAATTCCGAATTGTTCTAATATTTCAACTGCTGCCGACATGACTTTCCAGTCGGATAAACTACCCATTATGATTCCAACCATCTTATTTCAATTAAGAATTAAGAATTATGAATTGAGAATTAGGAATTATTTTTTGTGATAATTCTTAATTCTTAATTCTACATTCTCAATTCATTTCGTAACTACTTTTAGTTTTTCTTTTACAAAAATGACCTTTTCTTTTAATTTATCAAAATTTTGGTCGATAATCGTTATATGTCCCATTTTTCGGAAAGGCTTCGTGATTTTCTTTCCATAAAGAAATGGATGCACGCCCTCAACGCCTAAAACTTCATTCATACCTTCGTAAACGGCTTCGCCCGAATGGCCATCTTCGCCTAATAAATTTACCATGGCAGCTTTTGAGTGTGCTTTTGTGCTTCCAAGAGGTAAATCAAAAATGGATCTTAAGTGCTGCTCATACTGCGAAACATCGTTGGCTCTGATGCTTTGGTGCCCGCTGTTGTGTGGGCGAGGTGCAACTTCATTGATCAGGATTTGCCCATCTTTTGTCAAGAACATCTCCACCGCTAATAAACCCACTACGCCAAAGGCTTCGGCGGTTTTGATGGCTACTTGCTCGGCTTGTGCTTCTATTTCAGCAGAAATTTCGGCAGGAGCAAAGAGATATTCTACCAAGTTGGCTTCTGGATGAAACACCATTTCCACGACAGGGAAAGTTTTGATTTCTCCGCTGGCATTACGGGCTACAATCACGGCCAGTTCTTTCTCGAAGTCAACCATTTTTTCTAATACACTTGGTTGGTCGAATGCTTTCGCTAAGTCAGCTTCTGTGCGTATTACTTGCACACCTTTGCCATCGTAGCCACCCGTACCGAGTTTATGAACTGCTGGCAGAAAATCGACGTAATTTTTTACATCGGCCTGATTTTCGGTCAGTATAAAATCGGCTGTCGGAAGGTTATTTTCTTTATAAAATTGCTTTTGAATACGTTTGTCTTGAATCAGGCGTAGAACCGAAGGCTGCGGATATACCAATTTTCCTTGTTTTTCGAATGCTTCGAGTGCTTCGATGCTGACATTTTCAATTTCAATCGTAATTATATCACAGTCTTGCCCAAAAGCCATTACCGTATCAAAATCTTTCAGCGAACCATTCACAAATTCATGGGCAATGTGCTTGCAAGGTGCATCAGGGTCGGGGTCAAGCGATTTAATAGTGAAGTCGAAGTCGATAGCAGCTTGAATAATCATTCTGCCGAGTTGGCCACCGCCAAGAATACCGAGTTTTTTTGAGTTATCGAATTGCACGAAGAAGTTTTTTTTGTGCAAAGATAAGCATGGCATCATCGAAAAGCAATCTTAATGCAAATGATTGAACTCATTTCCGCAGTGTGGACACTTAATTTTTTGCTTTTGTCCACGCATTTGCTCAGCAAAACCCGATGCCAAGATACCAGTCGGCAAGGCAAAAAGTGCCACCCCAAGAATGGCAATTATGCCTCCAATGATTTTGCCGATGGGAGTTATGGGTCGATAATCGGCATCTCCAACGGTTGTCATGGCGTTAACTCCCCACCACATGGCTTCTGGGATACTCGAAAATTTAGTTGGCTGCACTTCATGCTCAAAATAATAAAGTGTACTCGACGAAATAATTAACACAAAAACAATAAAGACAAAACTCAGCACGAGTTCTTCTTGCTTTTCTTTCATCACTTTTTGAATAACCCTCAACGCATGGAAATATTTACTTACTCTAAACAAGCGAAGCATTCGGAGTAAGCGGAGGATACGAATAAAACCTAAGTCAGTAATGAAGATGGAGACATAAAATGGAGCAATTGAAAGCAAATCGACCAATCCCCATGCCGAAAAAATAAATTTTAGCCTACCTTTAATTGGATGTGAAAAATTTGGATCTTCGACGCAAGACCATAAACGTAAAATATATTCTACTGTAAAAACAATGACTGAAAATACCTCAAAGTCAAGCAAAATTTGATGGTATTTTTGGTGAATATTCGGTACGGTATCAAGAATTATAGCTATTGCATTGAGCGAAATAACTATGGTAAGAAAAATATTCACCCAAAAACTCAGACCAAGCTTTCGATGCCAAGTAATTTCGAGGATATTATGTACGTGTTTGCGTAACGAAACAGTCGGACTCATTAAATGTAGGTAGTATTTATTCGTCTAATTTAAGAAAAAAAGCAATCGGATATAAATAAAACAAGAAAAAGGTCAACGATTGCTCATTGACCCTTTTACTTACTCAATTGATTATAGAAAATAAGATTATTGTTCTGCTTTCTTTTCGCAACAAGCTTTGCTTTCTTTTTTGCATTCTTTTGACATTTCTTTATCGCAGCATTTCATTTCTTTTTTTGCTGCTTCTCTGCGAGCTTTACGCCCACCTTTTTCTTTTTCTACGGCCAAGACGACTGTGGACGCCGATGCTACCAATGCGAAAACTACGATTAACTTTTTCATGATAGAATATTTTAAGATTTTTAAACAAGAAAAGAATAGCTGTTAAAAGTCAAATATTATACCAAAATTTTTTAATTGATAGAAAGTGTATGCGTAATTTCGGCGGTTGGACTAAACTGAGCTGTCGCCGAGCAGTATTTTTCCATCGAAAGTTGAATAGCACGCTCAACTTTTGCTTGGTCGAGCTGACCTTTGAATGCAAAATGTATGTTTATCTTGCGAAACGGACTCATCTCAGTACCCTCGATTTTCACACGCTCACCTTCTACCGATATTCTGATATCATCAATTACTTGGCGTTGTTTTTTTAAAATCAAGATTACATCAATCGCTGTGCAGCCGCCCAAACCCATCAAAAGCATTTCCATTGGTCTTGCTCCTAAATTATGGCCGCCAATATCAACATTAGCATCCATGTGGTTGACCGTACCTGCTGTACCGACGGCTTCAAAATGGAAGGCGTCATCGACTCTTACTAATTCTACTTTCATTCGATTATTAATAGCTGTTTTTCTGATAACATATTCAAAGTAAAAGAAAGTTTCTCTAAACAAGAAATCAATTCTTTAGAATCTTTCGTGAAAAAGTTTTTTATAAATCGACTAAAGATATAAAATATTGAACTACTATTTGAAAGATATATAAATATATTAGAATAGTTATATTTTAATGTTTCTGTATAAAACTTACACTTAAACCTATTTTTCTTGTTTTAGGTAATTTTATCTTAGAATTGAGTTAAAATTAAACCTATAATTGGTGTTTTATGAAAAATATTATTGTACTATTCCAATATTTTAATTTACTATAAAAAGAATGTGTGCCAAATATTATTTGGCTATATCTGTATTTTACAAAATAATTTAAAAATTACTTGACAGGTGTCGAATTATTCTACTATATTTGCATCACAAAACAGCAAAATCATGAGAAATAACATAGACAAAGAAACTTACACATGGTCATTTAAGGTATTCGCTCTTCTTGGAATCCTACTTTTGTTAGTAAATATTTTCCTATACTTTTCATTAGAACCGATGCACGCCATGGCATTTAAGTTTGCGAGTTCTACATTTTGCTTACTTTTAGCAGTTGGTGTTTGGATGCGTTTAGAATACCTAAAGGCATTTCAAGAAGCAACATATAAAGCTCGTCGTGTACCAATGTGGGCATCTATTTTTGTATTTGTAATTACAGCATTTTCAAGATTCTTCTAAGAGACTTCTCTAAACAAACTATATAACTATTCATAAGGGCAAAATGACTTCGGTTGTTTTGCCCTTTTCATTTATGCAGTTTTGTCATTTTTATCTTTCCTGAATTTTGCAATTCCTGCCTTTTTGTCGTTTGAAATTAAAAGATTTTAAGCGTTTTCGGCCATTTTTTCCGAAAAACACACCTCTGCATACTTTTTGATGAGTATCTCTGCGTAATACAAATATGAAAATTGAAACTTAAGTATCCGAATTTGAACAATTGTCATTTTGTGTTCGTTTAAAATAATTTAACAGAAACGTTATATTACTCTGTACTGTCGTCTATCGACTATTACTGCTACTAAATATAAAAAGCTATGAATTTTAACCAGTATACCATTAAAGCTCAAGAAGTAATTCAGAAGGCTTCGGAGATTGCCCTCGGCAATGGCCAACAGGCAATCGAAACAGGGCATATCTTGAAAGCAATTTTAGAAGAAGATGCCAATACTGCTACTTTTTTGTTGAATAAAGCAGCAGCCAAGAAAGAAACCATACAGCCCAAACTCGAAAGCATTGTGGCTGCCTATCCGAAAGTTTCGGGAGGAACAGGCCAAGTGTATTTGAGCAACGATACTGCCCAAGCATTGAGTAAAGCCACCAACTTAATGAAAGAATTTGGTGATGAATTTGTGAGTGTCGAACTCCTACTTTTAAGTTTGGCTGCAGGAAAAGACTCGGTAGCGAGTTTGTTGAAAGAGAATAATTTGAATGAAAAAAACTTAAAAGTAGCCATTAAAGAACTAAGAGGAAACAACACAGTGAAAGACCAAAACGCCGAAAATACTTACCAAGCCCTTTCTCGTTATAGCAAAAATCTGAATGATTTGGCACGAAAAGGCAAAATTGACCCAGTAATTGGTCGTGACGAAGAAATCCGCCGAGTTTTGCAGATTCTCTCACGCCGTACTAAAAACAACCCAATATTATTAGGTGAGCCAGGTGTCGGAAAAACCGCCATCGTAGAAGGTTTAGCTCAGAGAATTGTGTCGGGCGATGTTCCCGAAAACTTAAAATCAAAAACCATCGTATCGCTTGATATGGGTTTATTGATTGCGGGTGCAAAATATAAAGGAGAGTTTGAGGAGCGTCTGAAAGCCGTAATCAAAGAAGTGACTGACTCAAACGGTGAGATGATTTTGTTTATTGATGAAATTCATACGCTCGTAGGGGCAGGTGCTGGCGGAGAAGGAGCGATGGATGCCGCAAACTTATTGAAACCTGCTCTTTCTCGTGGCGAATTGCACACGATAGGAGCAACAACACTCAACGAATACCAAAAATATATTGAGAAAGACAAGGCTCTCGAACGTCGCTTTCAGTCAGTTATTGTTGATGAACCAAACGTACAAGATGCCATTTCGATTTTGCGTGGAATCAAAGATAAATACGAATTGCACCATGGCGTAAGAATCCAAGATGATGCCGTAATTGCGGCCGTTGAGTTATCGGATAGATATATTTCCGATAGATTTTTGCCCGATAAAGCCATTGATTTAATGGACGAGGCAGCCTCGAAACTTCGCCTTGAAATGGATTCGATGCCCGAAGAGTTGGATGAGTTGAATCGTAAAATCATGCAGCTCGAAATTGAGCGTGAAGCGATTCGTCGTGAAAATAACCGTGAAAAAGAAGCAGTTTTAAACAAAGATATTGCTGATTTGAGCGAAAAACGCAATGATTTAAAATCTAAATGGGAAAATGAGAAAGGTTCGCTAAACGAACTCCGCTCTTTGAAAGAACAAGTCGAAAGACTCAAAATCGAAGCTGACCAAGCCGAGCGTGCCGGTGATTACGGAAAAGTGGCCGAGATTCGTTACGGAAAATTGATTGAAACCAATAATCGCTTGAACGAAATCCAAGCCAAAAATGACCAACAACCAGCCAATAATTTATTGAATGAAGAGGTTACGGCTGAAAATATTGCTGAAATCGTAGCTCGCTGGACAGGCGTTCCTGTCACAAAAATGTTGCAAAGTGAGCGTGAAAAATTATTGCATTTGGAAGATGAACTTCGTCGTAGAGTGGCAGGGCAGGAGGAAGCCATAGAGTTAGTGGCCGATGCTGTGCGTCGTTCTCGTGCGGGTATGCAAGACCCTAAAAAACCGATTGGTAGCTTCTTATTTTTAGGAAGTACAGGGGTTGGTAAAACCGAATTGGCAAAGGCATTGGCCGAGTATTTATTCAATGATGATTCGGCAATGGTGCGTATCGATATGAGTGAATACCAAGAACGCCACGCCGTGAGCAGATTGGTGGGTTCGCCTCCAGGATATGTGGGTTATGAAGAAGGCGGACAATTGACCGAGGCCGTAAGACGCAAGCCATACAGTGTGATTTTGTTGGATGAAATCGAAAAGGCTCACCCCGATGTGTGGAATATTTTATTACAAGTGCTTGACGAAGGACGTTTGACCGACAACAAAGGCCGAACTGCTAATTTCAAGAATACGATTGTGATAATGACCTCGAATATCGGTAGTCATTTCATTCAAGATAAATACCTTGAGTCGAAAGGTGATGATAAAGCTTGGCATTTATTCTACAAAGAAGAAGCCAAGAACGATGTCATGAATTTGTTGAAATCATCTGTCAGACCTGAGTTTTTGAACCGTATCGACGAAATCGTATTGTTCGACCCATTGACAAAAATCAATATTCGTCGAATCGTGCAGATTCAGTTCAGACAAATTCAGTCTCGCTTGGCTGAGCAAGGAATTACCCTCGAAGCATCTGATGCGGTTTTGGATAAATTGGGAGAAGAAGGCTACGATATAACTTTCGGAGCAAGACCGCTCAAACGAGTGCTTCAACGCAGAGTCTTGAATGAACTATCGAAAGAGATTTTAGCTGGAAAAGTGCAGAAAGACTCAGTAGTGATGATGGAACTTGGCCCAGAAGGTGAAATTTTATTTGAAAATATCGCTTCAGTAGAAGAGGTCTTATAAGTAGTATAGGGTAAATTAGATTAGGTTTAGTAGAATGGAACTCCTGCGAGATGTTTTTCTTGCAGGAGTTTTTTTATGGATAAAATACGTTTATTTCTTCACCTACTTCTACAAAGAAATATTCATTTTTATTTAATGTTTCAATTGTTGGCAAACAGTATAGTAAAGTTTCTGTTAAAGTTTTGTTAGAGATATTACCTAAGATTATCCTCACTAATTTTTTAGGTTTTTTCTTAATAAAAAAGCTCGCTCTAAAGTCTTCATCTTTAGTAATTACGATACAATCATTTTGGTCTGCATAGTCACAAATTGCGGAATCTTCTGTAAACCATTTATCAAGTATATTATTTACATGAATTGCTTGATGTCCGTACTGTTCTAAAAATTTGCAGACCTTATATGAAATGTGCACATCACATAAAAATTTCATATTAAGCAGCAATTTTCAAGGTATGTCCCGCTACAAGCATTTTAGCATATTGTAAACTTGCCAAAATGTCATCTCTTTCCAACTCTGGGTGGTCTTCAATAATTTCATTGATACTCATTCCCGAACCTAATAAGTCAATAATTATTTCAACCGTCCATCGCATTCCTCTGATACATGGCTTTCCATGGCAAACGTTCGGATTAATTGTAATTCTATCTAAAATATTCATTTTTTTGACTTTTTCTAAACAAATGTAAAATTTTATCCAAAGCAAAACAATTCATTTCAGCACACTTTTATAAACAGGAAATAAATCTTCGTGGGTCATGCCTGCCTTTGTACGAGTATCATAAAGGATTTTGATATAGTTCTTGTCAACATCCGTAAAATCGGTCGGATTATATTCTAAATCAATCGTATCCCACATAATTGAGCGTTTGGTTGGTACATGCGAGAAACCTACGGCATGACCGATTTCATGACGTGTTATCAATCGACGGTCGAGTGTAGGGAAAACACTTGTTACCCAGACCACAACTTTTTCGATTTCTTGTTTACTGCTCGAAATCGTCATGAAGGCCGTTCCTCCAACTTGCAATTCTCCCTGCAAGCTCATTTTATATTTTGCTTCAAACTCAGTATCTCGCCCCGAAAAAATCTTGATGTTTGCTTTCGATTCATCGCTTGTTTTGAGAAATTTTGTAGATTGGCTATACTGATTTATCTGAGCAAAAACACTATCCGAAATAGCTATCAAACTACTTGTACCACTGCCATCTTTATCAAACCAATAATAAACTTCACTCTGTGGCCATTTTTGTATTTTACCTCGGCTGCCGCCCAAACCAGCACTCTTAAATGTATTAAAAACAAACTGCCCATCAATTGTGCTTGGTTCCCAAGTAGTATCGGTCTGGGGTGTAGTTTCAGATTTGCTACAAGCCAATACAATAAATAAAATCAGAGCAATTAAAATCCTTGAATACATAACGGCAGTTTTAGATAAAATGTACTTTGAAATTAATCAGAAATACACAAAGTTTGATGTTAATCTTCTTTACCGAGAATTTTCTCCCAGAGTTTACCATAATCAAATTCATCTTTGGGCCACATATCAGAGTTGTAAGATTTTGCCTTTTGTACGGTGCCATTTTGTAATACTACTCGCTTTTTAAGCACTTTTTCTAAGTTTTCTCTTACTTTGATTCCCGCACGGCCATAGTGATTTTTTGTAAAAGAATCTTCTAAGCGTGCAAGAATTTTGGCTTCGTCAAATTCCAGCGGTTGGTCAGTACCAATTATCATAAAGCCGTCAATTTCATAGATATACGGAAAAACCTCCGCAAAACCATTTCTGATTCGGCCTGTGGCTCCCCACGTGATGGCTAATCCACCTTTTTTTAGTCTTGATTTCAGCAATTTGAAGTATTCTATTGAGTATAAATTGCCAGAATAAGAAGATTTCGGGCGTAAAGCATCTGCTTCCAGAATATCATAAAGTTTCGGATTTTGGTGCAAATAGTATCGTCCATCTTGCAAGATAACATTTACTCTTTTATCGTTCATGATATACAAGGCCGTGCTATCGTTTGTTCGTCGAACATATTCTTCCACGGCTGCTGGTTGATTGACAATTACCTCAAAACAATCCAACGATTTAGTTTCGGCACGTCCGCCCGCATTATATAGCGTACAGGCAGAGCCAAGTCCAACGATACCAATATCGACAGGGTTTGGATGAATCAATGCGGGCACAGCCCCCAGCGTAAAGTGTGTGATGTCTCGATTGAATGGAAACATACTTTGCCCCAAACCATTCACATAAACATAAGATTCTTCGCCGAGCGTTTTGATAAATGATAGTGCCGTTTCATCTTCTTTTACGATAAAGGCTTTTTCATCAGACATTCCACTAAATTTCATCCATAGTTTTTCGTTGTTTGGCAGCAGAACAATTACCAAAATCAATGCAATACCCATGAAGAGTCGAGTAATTAGGCTATTGAATTTGTTTCGGTGAAGAGCAATTACATAAACTAAACCAATGAGGCTGATTAATTTTATTGTGAGCGATGTGCCGAGTTCATTAAAGCCAACGAGTGTCACAAACCACGCTCCAATCGTAGAACCAACAATATTGACAAATTGTAGCCAACCAACTTTTCGTCCAACTTCGTCGAATTTATCTTGAATAATCAGTTGTGAAAGCGTAAAACTGAATCCCATTATAAAAGTTGGTACTGCCATCAAGAAAAATGGAATTACAAACATAGTTGAGAAGGCAATTTTAGGAGCAAAAGATGTTTCGTAGCTTTTGAAATATTCAAACAAAAACGAAAGTGCCGAAACATCAGAAACCACCCATTGAAGTAACAAAATTGCACCAACCGAGTATAAATATAACGCATATTGGGTATTCAAAAATAGCTTCAATCGGTTCTTTTGAAGTCTCTTGGCCATTTTCACACCTGTGTAAGTTCCAATTGCCATCATCGCCAAATAGATTGTCAGAATAATCGAAAACGTAAGGGCAATTGATTTCATCATGGTTTCAATCATTCTAAACCAGATAATCTCAAAACAAATCGCCATGAATCCAGAAGCAGTGTATTGCAGTATCCAATACGTGAAGTTTTTGTTCCACGTAAATGTATTTTGCTTTACATCTAAAGTGTTTGGACTGTCCGTTTCGGTTTCATTACCAGTATTTTGCGTTTGAAAATAATAAATGACACCCGCTGTGATGGCACAGAGGAAATTGAAAGATGCTCCCAAACGTACGGCATTTTCAAAACCCATTACTCTAATCAGAATAAAAGTAGTGATGAAAGTTCCTGCGGCTGCTCCGAGCGTATTCGTAAAATACAATAGACTAATATAACTTGCCTGATTTTCAGCATTTTTCTGTTCAAACGCTTTTGAAAGTAGGGGTAGAGAAAGCCCCATCAAAAATGTAGGGAAAAGCAAAAGCAGAAACAAAGTGAGGTAAGTCTGAAACGGAGAGCCACCTGCCAGAGCGTTTGACTGATACAGCCAATCATAAATGATGGATTTACTGACCAATGCAAAAGCACCAATGCCCAACTCGGCCAAAACAAAGAATAATATGGGTTTATTTTTACCAACTTTATCGGCAATTTGGCCACCCGCCAAGTAGCCTAAACCCAAACCAGCCATAAAAGCTGAAACAATTAGACTTATACTTACTGAGCTGATTCCAGTGTAAAAAACTAACCAGCGTTGCCAAATAACCTGATAAATTAGGGCCGCAAAACCAGAAAAAAAGAAAATAAATAGTAAAGAAAACGAACGGTATCTTTGAGATGTAGTTGATTTAAGCATTATATAGGTTAGGCTTAAGATTAAGATATTTTTTGTATGATAGTGTTTAGTTTTTCCATTTTATATTACAGCCCATACTCGGAAACTGCATTTCTGAAATTATCTGATTTTCCAAAATTGCATTTAAGGCCCCTCGTAAATCTTTCCCTGTAACTGGTTTTGGATGTTCGACTCTCGGACGAGATTCGTCTAATCGTCCACGATAACGAAGTTTCTTTTCTCCATCAAAAATATAGAAGTCAGGAGTGCAAGCAGCATCGTAGGCACGGGCTACTTCTTGGGTTTCGTCGTAAAGGTACGGAAACGTAAAGCCATTCTCTCGTGCAAAATCTTTCATGGCTTCTGGGCCATCTTGTGGATACTTTTCAATATCATTTGAGCTGATTGCTACTAGTTTGACACCTTTAGGTTGATAATCGTGGGCTAATCGCACTAACTCATCTTTTACATGAATTACGTACGGACAATGATTACAGATAAACATCACAATGGTGGCTTTATCAGAGAATAATTCATTGACCGACAAAACTTTATCTGATACAGTATCTATCAAACTAAAATCGGGTGCGATTGTCCCGATGGGTAACATATTCGATTCAGTGAGAGCCATTAATTACAGTTTTTTCAAAGCACCTGCAATTTAATTAAATTTTAACTTTAAAAATGAGGGAATTTAGAATTAAAATTGTCTGAAGGTATATGAAATGCAACCTTTTAGCGTTTTCAAGCATCTACAATAAAAAAATGTTAGAATTATGAAAAATCAATCGAAACTTCGCTTGTTGACATTGGCAGGTATTTTTGCTTTATTGTCGCTTAGTCTGTCGAGTTGCTTTTACAGCGGTTATGCCTATCGTGACCGTTATTATTCACGACCGTATTATGGTTACAGACCATACATAAGACCGCAAGTGCGTGTATATACTGCTCCGCCAAGAAGATATTACTACGATAATCGTCGAAATTACCACCGAAATTACGGTAATTATAACCGAAGTTATCGAGGAAATAACAATAGAAGCAGCCGTAGTCACGGACGTAGATAAAACAAAAAATGCCTTCTCTGAATGGGAGGGCATTTTTTGTTAAGAATATATTTTTACAAAACTAATATCCAATTTCCAGTAACTAATCACCAACTATTGCCAATCAAAGGCATATTTGGTGTTTTTGTAATTCTTCAACTCCATTGTAGCACCACCAACCGAGAAGTCAACTTCAATTTTAATCGGCACTCGATTTTTATCATCAGAAACCCAAATTCTGATAGCATCTTCACCATCGAACATACTATTTTTTGGTAAAATAGGGTTCAACTTAATTACATTGATTTTTCCATATTTCGTACGCACCACGCCTTTTCCATTATATTTCACTCGCATATTGTAAATTTCATCATCGAAAAACATATTTGATGAAACCGTTTCTCCGATTTTTACTTTCGTGAAGTCAATCGTTCTCAGGAAATAATACCCCGAAACCACATCATGCACATTATCAGGAAGTTTGAAGTTTTTACGTTCTTTATTTTGTTCCCGCACGGCTGCATTAGCAAAATGGTCGAAAGTAATTGTTTGTTCTTTGCGGTAATTATTTTCTTGCAAATCCATCAAGAATTTTTGTGGCAAAATAGCCGCAGTATCTAAATACGAACGATAAGTATTTCGAATATGAAAAAGGTCAGTAAGCCCAGTTGTACGGCCAAAAATATTTACCCGATAACACGGACGATTATTGACTGAGTAAATCTGTGGACTTACATCAACAGTAGCTTCGCCTACACTCAAAAAACCATATTTAACTTTGTATTCAAAATATTCGCCCGCCTTAAACGCATGATTCGGTAAATAGCGATAGCTATCGCTCACCACAAACGAACTCGTAGTGACAATGATAAATAAAAATAAGATTTTTTTGAGAAAACTCATTTTAGTTTAGAATTTTGAAGGATGCTACTTTTTAGAAAACAATACTACTCGGATATTTTTGCTTCAAATATGTTAAGTAATTATTAAAGTTTCCTTTATACTCTTTAACAAATTCATCATTAAACTGGTTCTGTTTGCTTTGATAAGTCAGATACCCAATAAAATACGCATTGTTGGGCAAATTATTGTCGTTTAAAGCCCATTTCTTGCGGCTAATTAATCGTTTCTGAAATTCTCCTGCCAATAGCGTATCGCTCTTATTGATAATCGTACTTATCATTGCTATCTTCTGACGTTTCTTTTCTTGAATCGTCATTTTTTTATCGAAATTCTTATACAAACTATCCAATTTCTTGGCACCTCTCAATAAATGCTGGCTATAGGCATCATTGTATTTTTTTGAGAACCGATACCGCTCCAATTCTTTTGAGTTCTTGCCGTATTTACTTGTCAGAAAACGTATCGCTCCGTAGTCTCCCACAAAATCGGCCAGATTTTCGTTAAACTCTAAATTGTTTTTTACAAAAAGCGTACCATGCGTTAGTTCATGAATTATCAGTGCCGCCAAACGCCCTTCAGATTTTTCGAGCATTGAGCTTAAAATTGGGTCTTTCAAGTAGCCAAGCGTACTCCAGGCCGATACTTCATTGAGTTGCGTATCAAAACCTTGCTTTTTCAGTTTGCTGAGTTCGGCATCGGCAATGGCCTTTTCAAAATGACCTTTGTAGCTAAATGTTCCCACAATCGGAAAATCCCATTTTCTGGCTTTCAGCTCCAATGGCTCGCAAGCCGTAATTACCCACAAGATTGGCTTTTGGTGTTGGTCATAAAAAGTCGTATAATTATTAGAAGGATTTAGCCCCAACGAATCAACCGCAAAGCGTTTTATTTCTTCAATTAATAAAATTCGTTTTTTTAGTGAATCAGGAAAAGACTTATCGGCCAAAACTTCACTGACAGGACGAGTATTGAATATAATTTTGAGTTGCCCTTTGGCTTGTCGGTAGGCATAAACACTCGAATCGAGATTAAACGCAATGAAAAGTATCAACGCCACCAATAAACCCAAGAACGAATATTTGAGTATTCTTAAAATCTTTTGCTTCATACTACGCCAATATTTTAATAGATAACGTATAAACGCAAAAAAGAGTTACAACGTTAATTGTAACTCTTTTTAGAGCCCCCAGCCGGGATCAAACCAGCGACCTACTGATTACAAGTCAGTTGCTCTA
>NZ_JBMLRC010000339.1:19478-23216 GCF_049241225.1 Emticicia sp. | reverse complement strand
CAGCGACCTACTGATTACAAGTCAGTTGCTCTATCAGCTGAGCTATGGAGGCAATTTACTATAAAGAGTTTTGAATTGTGTTCGTCTCTCTGTTATTGTGGTGCAAAATTAGTGTGATATTAAATATTACGCAAGTGTTTTATAAACTTTTTTTAAGCTTTTTGCACAACTTTGAGGTAAGTATTTGGAAGTCAGTGATTTAAAAAGTAAAAATTTTTCAAAAAAAATAGAGGCACCTACCGATACCTCTATTTTTTGTATGAATTACTCGCCAGCGGCGATGATAATTTTTAATTTTTGTTTTAATTCAGCAAGTTCTTTTTCTGCTCCTTTTATTTTGGTTTCGTATTCTGCACGAACCGAAGCCGCATTTTTAGAACGAGCAAAGAACTCGATGTTGTTTTGCCACAAATGAATATCATCTTCGATGGCTTT
Organism: Emticicia sp.; assembly: GCF_049241225.1. NCBI lineage: Bacteria > Pseudomonadati > Bacteroidota > Cytophagia > Cytophagales > Leadbetterellaceae > Emticicia > Emticicia sp. The sequence goes on along the minus strand of NZ_JBMLRC010000339.1, from coordinate 22,781 downwards.
CATCTTACGACGAATATCGTTTTCTTTTTTATCCAACTCTTTCGAGCCGCCTTTATCGCCTTTGGTTACGACCTCAACTTCGTTTTGGAGTACCATTTTCTCTTTCTCTGCACCGCTGATGCCTGTGCTACCTTTCACGAATGAATTAATGGCATCAACAAATCGGCGTTGGATATTTTGCATTTCTTTGCGAGGTACAAAACCGATGGCATTGTACTGAGCCTTGAACTCAGAAAGTTTACCAAGTTGCGTATCTCCACTCTTAGCCAAAGCTTCGATTTCTTCACAGATAGCAATTTTTTGCTTCAAGTTTTCTTCGTATTCTAACTCGATGGCGTTGCCTTTAGCACGTTTTCCATTGAAAAACTCATCACAAGCTTTTTTGAATCGCTCGTAGATTTTATCTTTCATTTTTTCTGGAACGTGGCCAATTGTTTTCCAAGTTTTTTGAAGTTCAACTACTTTATCAGTAAAAGATGCCGAATAATCTTCTGAAGCAACCAAAGTTTCTACTTGTTCGCAAAGAGCAATTTTCGCTTTGAGGTTTTCTTCTCTTTGAGCTTCTAATTTTGCAAAGAAATCGCCTTTATTACGGAAGAAGGTTTTCAACAAGCCCCAGAAATCACGGCTAATGTCTTTTCCTTTTTCTTTTGGCATAGCACCTTTAATCGCATTCCACTGGTCTTGGATTGCCATTACCTCTTTGGTTTTGGCGTTCCATTCGTTGATGCTATCGGTGTTGAACTCAATGTATGGTTTAAGATTTTCTACCAAACGAAGTTTCGCAGCGTAGATTTCTTCTTGTAACTGATTTGTTTGGGCCGATTGCTCACGACGTTTGTTGTGAATAATATCAAAGGCTGCTTTCAGACGCTTCCAAAGTTCATCTTGAGCTTCGCGAGCGGCAGGACCAATGTGTTTGTATTCTTCCAACAAATCGTTTGCTTGGCGTAGCGTTGTATTACTCAAACCGCCTTCTTCGATTCCTTGAGCAATGGCTTCGATTTTCACAACGATGTCAGCCTTAGCCGTAAAGTTTTTCTTACGGTCGAGGTCTTTGAGTTCGTTTTGGATATGGCGAATGCTGAAATATCTATCAACCAAAGCATTATAAGCCGACCAAAGTGTGGTATTGTGCGGAGAATTTACATTTCCTGCATTTTTCCAATCTTCTTGAATTTTCTTAAATTCTTGCCAGTTGCTTTTTGTGCCGCCTTTTTCTTCTTCATCAACCACTTCACGGAGGCGTTGTAATAATTGAGTTTTTCGCTCGAAATAATCTTCTTTTAATCTTTCGATTTTTTGGAAGAATGAATTTTTAGCATCTCTGATTTGAGCATTCAAAGATTCGAAACGAACAACGTAATTATCGTTTTTGTATTCGAAACCTTCGTTGTTGCCATTATCAGCAATATATTTTTTCAAAGCCTCGGCTTTTTCGCGTGCTTTCAGGTCATCAAAAATTGGCTTGATTTCACGCATCACGACATCAGCATTTTTTACATCTGATACGCTTACGCCTTCTGCCTTGATTGACGCCAAAAGTTTTTCGCCGAGGTCAACAAAATCTTTTTTGGTGAAGCTGCTATAATCAACTTCTTCTTGAGGAGTTACCTCTTCGATTGGCTCAATGGCCAATTCTGCTTCGTCGGCCAATGGCTCAATCGAAGCAATTATATCTTCGCTATGAGCAACTGCTATTGGCTCTTCTACTGGAGCAGATGCTTCGGTTGCTGGGGTTTCTTCGATGGTACTTTCTACTGCTTCCGTTATTTCCGACGCCACACTTTCTACCTCTGCAACAGTTTCGCTTGCCACTTCTGTAACTGTGTCAATTGTTTCGGTTGCTGTATTCTCAACGGTGTTTACTGCTTCTTCAACCGCATTTTCGGTTGCGTTTTCGATTGTGTCTTTTTGCTCGTTCATATTATCTTTGGCTGTTTCCTCAATGGTTTTACTTTCTACATTTTCTGTAGAATTTTCTACTGTTGCCGAAGGGGTTTCTTCGTTGGCAGTAGCATCCGTGGCATTTTCTGTCAAATCCAATTCTTTATTGGTCATTTTTGAATGTTCTAAAAAGTTCTCATTAGATTTGCAAATGTAATAAATTTATGAAGGAATTACCGAAGGTTTCAAAAACTTCATTCCTTATATATGTTATATACGAAAAAAAACTTAAAAACGTTGCAAACTAATGAATAAAACAGATGTTGCTGCCCTTAGGCAATCATATACTCGAAACGAACTGTTAGAAGAAAATGTTTTAAAGAATCCAATTAAACAATTTGAGAAGTGGTTTACGGAAGCTTTGAATGCCCAAATTTTAGAACCCAATGCCATGACACTTTCAACTGTTTCGGCGGGAAAACCGCACGGAAGGATTGTTTTATTGAAAGGATTCGACGAAAACGGCTTCACTTTCTACACAAATTATAAAAGTAATAAAGGAAATGAAGTAGCCGAAACGCCTTTTGCATCGTTGACTTTTTTTTGGGGAGATTTGGAGCGTCAGGTACGTATCGAAGGAAGTATAGAAAAAGTGAGTGGCGATGAATCGGATGAGTATTATCACTCACGTCCTCGTGGTAGTCAGATTGGAGCTTGGGTATCGAATCAAAGTTCGGTCATTGAAAGCAGAGAGGTTATCGAACAACGCCTGAGTGAATTGGAAAATGAGTTTAAAGACCTCGAAGTTATTCCAAGACCAGCTCACTGGGGTGGCTATTGTGTAAATCCCGAGAGAATTGAGTTTTGGCAAGGTCGCCCGAATCGTTTACACGACCGAATTTTGTTTACAAAAGTTGGTGACAATTGGAAAATTGAAAGACTTTCTCCGTAAATTTAATGATTGAATGAGCGAATGCCTCAATGATAGAATAAACATATATAGAATATATTCTTTCTGTATTCACTCATTCTATCATTCACTCATTCAAAATTGCATTTATTTCAACCTAAAAAACTATAAATCATGCGTTACGACTTCATTATTATAGGAGCTGGTTCGGCGGGCTGTGTGTTGGCCAATCGGCTTTCGGAAGACCCCAATAATAAGGTTTTGTTATTGGAAGCCGGTGGACCCGACAAAAAAATGGAAATCCATATTCCAGCTGGCTATGCCAAACTATTTAAATCAGAAGTCGATTGGGGGTATAGTACCGAACCCCAAAAACACGTATTGAACAGAAGAATTTATTTGCCACGTGGCCGAACTTTGGGTGGCAGTAGCTCGACCAACGCCATGGCGTATGTGCGAGGAAACAAAGAAGATTATAATGATTGGGCAAAATTTGGAAATAAAGG
>NZ_JBMLRC010000339.1:3997-19378 GCF_049241225.1 Emticicia sp. | reverse complement strand
TATTTTGTTGGTAAAAATAATACTGATAAAGTATTTGCCAATAAAGAAGTGATTTTGTCGGCGGGTTCGTTTGCCTCGCCACAGATTTTGATGCTTTCGGGTGTGGGTGATGCCGATGAGTTGAAAAAACATAATATTGTATGCAAGAAAAACCTTTCGGGTGTCGGTAAAAACCTGCAAGACCATTTGTTTTCGGGCGTAAGTTGTTTGTCAAATCAAGAATTTGGACAAAATCATCATCTGAAACCTCTCAATCAATTGAAAGGATTGATGAAATATGTATTTACAAAGAAAGGAATCTTTACGATTAGTCCGCTTGAATCGGCTGCATTTTGGATGACCGATGATAGCCCCAACCGAGTGAATTATCAGTTTCATTTTGCATCATTACAAGTTGGAGAAGGTTACGATTATGATTTTTATGATATGAAAACGTTTCCGTTTAACGATGGATTTACGATTTTGCCTACGCTCCTGCGTCCAGAAAGTAGAGGTTATGTAAGACTGGGAAGTAATAATTCCATGGACGCCCCAATTATACAACCGAATTTTTTGGAAGCTGAACAAGACCAAATTACACTACTGAAAGCAGCCAAGAAAGCCATTGAAGTAATGCAAGCTTCTGCTTTTGACCAATATAGAAAAGCCTTGATAACGCCACCTGATATGAGTTCGGATGACGCAATTATGCTTCACCTTAAAAAACAACTCGAAACTGTGTATCATCCCGTGGGCACTTGCAAGATGGGAAATGATGAAATGGCGGTAGTTGATGACCAGCTTAGAGTAAAAGGAATTGAAGGTTTAAGAGTGATTGATGCTTCAATTATGCCGACTATTGTTTCGGGAAATACGAATGCCCCTGTGTATATGATTGCGGAGAAAGGAGCGGAGATGATACTAAAGTCTTAATTAAATTATAGATTGAACTTCCTCACCATACCAGTGTGTATGGTGAGGGTAATTCTTTTCAATCTTCTCTACCTTCCTTCCGATTCGCATCGGCCATTCGGACAATTTTTGGGGTGAATTTGGCCAAAACTTTCACTAAATCGGTTTGGGCAGTAATTACATCGTTGATGTCTTTGTAAACCATTGGAGCTTCGTCTAAATCACCGCCGATGAGTTCGATACCGTGTTCATTCAAAATCTTATTCATCGAATTTTTGGTGACCGAATTAAAAGCTGCCGTTCGGCTCATCAAACGCCCTGCTCCGTGTGATGCTGAATTGATTGAGTCAGTATTTCCTAAGCCACGCACCACAAAACCTGGGGCAGTCATTGAGCCTGGAATAATTCCTAAATCGTTAGCACCCGCAGGAGTTGCACCTTTGCGGTGAACCAAAACGTCTTTTCCATCAAACTGCTCTTTCCATGCAAAATTATGATGATTTTCGACCATTAGAAGTGGTTTTTCAGAAATTGCCTTCGCAACTTTTGCATGGATTTCGTGGTGATTCGCAGAAGCGTAATCGCCTGCCAAATTCATCGCAATCCAATATTCTTGCCCTTCTTCGGTGTTTAAATCGAGCCATGCCAAATGAGCTGCTTGCTTTGGTAAGACCGTTTTTTGCATGGCAATTTTTGAATAATGCCCAGCAACTGTCCCACCAAAACCACGAGAACCAGAGTGTGATAGCAAAGCCAAATATGTACCCACTGGCAATTTGAGTAAATCATCTGGTTCGGAAACTTCCAATAAGCCCCACTCTGCAAAGTGATTGCCAGTACCTGATGTTCCGAGTTGGCGATAGGCTTTGTCTTTCAAATCTCGGATAATCTTGGTAGCTGTCCATTCGGGTTTATCCATTACCGATTCATCAAATTTATGAGCAGTTTCGCCACCGATACCAAACTTGGTGTTTTCGAGTAAAGTTCGTTTTAAAAGATGAGGCTCACGTTTGAAAATATCTGCCGAAACATCAAAAACAGATAAGCACATGCGGCAGGCAATATCAACTCCAACGGCATACGGAATGATTTTATCAGCTTCGGTAGCTAAAACTCCACCAATTGGCAAGCCGTAGCCCTGGTGTGCATCGGGCATTAATGCACCTGCTATTGAAATTGGCAAACTTACGGCCGTATTCATCTGATTTAAAGCACCTTGCTCAATGAAATTTTCGCCATAGATTGTGTAGGCTACGTTTTCATCTCGTAGATTAAATTCGGTTGGCTGAGCCTTTGGCTTTTCATCTATTTGCATGAATTCTTCTTTCGGAATGTATGCACGGCCTTCGTTGGTTAAAGACAGGGCGTGCCCTGTCTCTACTTGCAAATCATATATTTTTTTAGCCAAATTGGTTACTTTATTCTTTGAATAAGCGTATTTTTTTGGATTTTCGAGCATTTGAGCGAATAAGGTCAGTACCTTTTCAATTGGGTATTCGGCTCGCTCGGTTAGCCCTTTGGCAACTCTGAGAAATGCGTCATGCAAATCTTCAGGAATTGGAGCAAGGGCTGTTATTTGTTCGATTGTTATGTTCATTTGTTTATTGTAATTCTAAACTATGTTTTTAGTAAGGTACTCTTCTTCAATCCTCTTCATTTGTTCTAAATGCCGCTGAATGTGCATGGCTAAAAAATAAATGTATTGATAGACATCTAGTTTGCCTAAACTGTTAACTGTCATGGTAGTTTTATACAAAATACCTTCTCCATTAGGCAGTTTATCTAAACAAGTTAAACACTCTTTGAGTTGAGAATCTAATTTTAGAGCAAGTTCTTCTAAACTGATATTACCTTTTGGTTCCATGTGTTCTGGTCTAATCCATGAAAAAGATTTGTGTTTTCCAACTTCTTCAAGCTGTTGGCTTAGAAAATTGTAATCTTTTAATTCATTTTCTAATGATAGTTTTGAACTATTTATTAGAGCCTTTTTTGTACCTTTCTCTATCAGAATCAACAGGTAGTAGTTTGTCAAGCTGATATGTTCAATGATTTCGCAGATTGTCCAACCTCTATACGTTGGATTATAGTTTAATAAATCGTTATTTTTTGAAAACCAGCTACTTACTAAAGAAAATACACTTATCAATTTACCTCTGATTGAATTTATTTGGGCATGAATTTTTAGATTCTGCATAATCTTATTCAAATAAAATGTGGAATAAAACCTCCTTGTGTACACCCAACGATAGGAATTAGGTTATCCCCTTTAATATCACATCCTTCAATAGACGTGATATTCTTGTACCAAGTTTTTTCGTAGGTTTTATCAAGTTTTGATAACTCAATTAAAAGATGGAATCCGCCACGAGTTTTAAGAACTGTCAGACAGTCTTCATTGATGTATTTTTTGACTTCTTGCATTGTATTTTCAAGCGAAACATTATCGAAATCCAAATCAAAGAACACTTTGCGACTACACGCTTTTTGAATTTCCGACATCACTTCTTGATGTGGATTATGTCCGTTATAATCACGAGTGATTAACTCAGCAAATTTAATTAAGGATTGCTTTGTTGCTTTTATCAAGTCTCTTGGATTTGGATTAATATAAACGGCCAGTGTCTCCTGCGAAACAATTGTACCGCCAGCTTTGTATGCTCCTAATTCTACTTCCAGTTGTTTGAGTTTATCGAAGATATTTTTCTTATCAGTTGTAAATCTCTTTAATTGAGCTTTGTCGGCTTTTAACCCATTTGCTGTTTGTTCGTATTTGTTACGAGCAAATAGTGAAATATAATAGGTTTCGTGCCTTTCTAAAGTTGGAAGCCAATTAATGAAATCTCTTAAAAGAGTTTCGTTTTGAATGATTTTATAATTCATTTTTTGATATTTTTAAATAGTGACAAGTTCACTCATTTTATGTGACTTGTCACTATGATTATTATGCTGTTTTCACAAAAATCTGCTTCAATTGGTCGATGATTTGTCCGTTTCCAGCTACTGAGATTGACCCGATTTTATCGGCAATTTTCTCAACATATTCCATCTCTTTCAATTTCCACAAAGTTTCGTTTTCTTCCATCAATTTGGCCGTATTTAATAAACTTCTCATCGAGGCTGTTTCTTCACGACGCATGATGATGTTGGCTTGGGCTTTTTTCTCGGCCATCAAAACTTGGTTCATGATGTCTTTCATTTCGCCTGGCAAAATGATGTCTCGCACACCACAACTTTTTACTTCGATTCCCAAATTCGCTACTTTCGTTTCAGTATTTTTCAAGATAAATTCACCGATGGCATCTTTTTTATCTAATAATTCATCGAGCGTGAAGCTTCCCACGTATTCACGCAAGGCCAATTGCAACAAAACATAGAGCTGTTTTTCGTAATCTTTGTTTTCGTAAAGAGCCTTTACAATATCAGTGATTCGGTACTGAACAAAGAAATTTAAACGCAAATTTGCTTTATCTTTAGTTAAGATTTCTTGCCCCGAAACCTCTAACTGTAACTGACGCATATCAGCTTTGGCTACATGAATTGTGGTAGCGTTTTTCCACCAATGATAAGTTCCACCGTCTAATACCTTCGCAAATTTACCATCGACAATCAACACACCTTTTTCGTAAGACTCTACAACGAAGCTACGAGTGTACATCGGTAAACGGCTGATTAATAGCTGTTTATTAATATCTTCGGTGATATCTATTTTATTTAAATCGACTTTGGTATAAGTGAAATTCAATACACCTTTCCAGAAAGCATATCGACCAACGGGCATAATCATTCTGAAACGATTATCTTCGTATTGAATCACGATTTCGTTGTCTTGTACTTCCACAACTTCCAAAGCCTCATCGATTTCTGAATGTTGCAAAAGTAAATTTAGCTCAATGGGTGCTATAAACTGTGTGCCTTTATCATAGACGTAAGCATCTTCGTTACCCCAGAACCAGTAAGAACCTTCATTCAAAATTTCTTTGAAAGCTCCATTCTTCAAAACCAATCCAATTTGATTGGCATTTACTCTTACTTTTTGCATTGTTTTATAAAATTTAATTGTGTTTTGAATAAAAGTCAGTCCGAAAAAATCTGATTCAGCAAAGCGGAAAACCGTTTGAGAAATAAATTTGATAGTTGGTTTTGAATAATTCTTTTAACTTTATGAATATTCGTAAATCACTTATTGTGAGTTAGTTATATTTTTTTGGTTAGTCGAAATATAAAAAAAACAAGCATCCGCTTTAAATCGGTATCTACTGTTTTGCGAGCCTTGTTTGAATTGTGAATGAAATTCTTGCGAATAGCTTCACCCAAACTTGCCCAGACTGACACTATCACATTAGGGCGTGATAAAACCCTGTTTTCTGATGATGGAACCTAAATCCATTGCGTGACCAATTCGCCTCTACTTTTTGAGAGTAGGCAGGATTCGAACCTGCAATTTTCTGTTGCTATAACCACTTAGCTACTACCCCAAAGGGGTAGGTTGGAGTCGAACCAACGACAAACAGGTGATAGAAGTCGCTTTCAACGACAGCATATTGGTAGTAATTACTCCAACACTATGGGGCTATACAGAAACCCTCATCAGGTTCGAGAGAAAAAACTTCCATCGCAGAGCATACGGGAATCGAACCCATTTCTCCACCGTGACAGGGTGGAATCATAGCCGTTAGACCAATGCTCTTTTAATCTGGGTAGCAGGATTCGAATCGGTGACGACCGAACCGCAACGAACTCTTGCTCCCAAAGCAAGCCCGTATAACCATCTGCGGAACACCCAGTTTTTACTACTATTATTTTTAAAGAACCTCTCTATCAGATTGATGATACAAAGTTCAGAACTCAATACGCAGCCTATTTGCGTAGTGAAAATATTTTTTAAAATGACTTTTAATTTATTGATAATCAGTTAATTGTAAAATTAATTTCAAATTAGTAATTGTGCAATTTTGAGCATGGAACAAGATTCGAACTTGCGAAAAAATGTTTTGCAGACATTCCCTTTCACCACTCAGGCATCCATGCTTTTTAAATGGAGATTAAAACTCCACTTAATTTATTCACCGTATTTAAGCAAAAATTCTGGGTTGATTGCTTTGAAGCTTATTCGACCATTACCTGATAAATCACGAGAAAAACTTTTATCGTTTATCTCCTCGTAAGGACGAATCACAATACCTTCTGCCCAAGTTTCATTATTAATAGATGAACGAATTTTAGCTTTTTCTACTAAGTTTGAAATGTTATTCTCAAGCATGTAGTTTTCTTCTAAAATCGGAACGGTCTTCAAATTCAACTTCTCAATAAGTTGTTTGAAATCAAGGAATGATAAATAGCTAAAAGTTTCAATATCAAAAGCATTAAAGAAAAACACTGTTTGACCTTTTATTTTTAGTTTATTGCTTTGAATACCTTCGCCAACTAACTCACCTTGTAAAGCTATATTTCTATTCATCAAAGCCAATTTTCCTTTCAAGTCAAGTTCAATGGCAACTTTCCAGAAAGTATTTTCTGGGTCTTCTACTAATTCAATATTTCTTGAGCAAACACCAAATTCACCATTTTTCCAGTAAAACGTTGCTGATGCACCATCTAACTTTTCGCTTATGTAGCATTTTTCTCCTTGATATTTATTCAACAAGTCTTGTAAGACCTGTACCCTCGTCTCATCAGTTTTGGGGATAAATGAAGGAAATCCTCCTTTCATTAAACCAGCTAAACTGGCAGGAATTGGAGCTTCGTACTTTATAATCTCCAGAATATCGGTGCAATCATTACCTTCAATAATCTCGAAATCAGTTGGTAAAAAACTTATTGGAAAACAGATTCCTTGCGAAATCTGACCACGTAGTCGTATTGTTCGGACTCTAAAATTTCGAGGTCTTAAAAACTCAAATTCAGGTTTTTCGGGCAAAACACTATCTATTTCGCAGTAAATACACAATTCACCAACTTTAAACTCGCCTTTCTTTACGACTAATTCCCAACCCAAAACAGTTGCTTTTTCAATGGCATCGGCTCCCTCAATTGGTTGTAAGGCAATAATTTTTTGAATACTTGCTAATTTTCTCATTGTCGTTTTAAATTTGAGTGAGTAGGTCGATTTTAAATAACCGACCCTACTTGCCACTCTTACATTTGTATTGATTTAGTAAGGTTTTTATCTTCGATTTCCTTTTACAAAAGGCGGAGTCCATGTTTTTTTGCTCATTATAGTCTTAACCTCTTCCCAGGAAATAGGGTAATAATTATGACAATCTACTCCAACATCGAATGAAAGTAAATTTGGGTCGTCGGGCAATTCTCCATGACTATGTCCATAAAGTTGATATGTTCCCCAATGACTTTTATCCCAAACTCGCATGGCATAATGCATCAAAATGATACTCTGTTCGCCACTTTCAAAATCCGTATCTTGAATTTTGAGTTTGTAATAATCTTTAATCCATTCAAATCTACTTTTACAGCTTTCGGCTGCTCCTTCGTGATTACCTCGAATCAGATAAATATTACCATTTAATTGCTCTAAAATTTCTTTTAATCGGTCAGAGCTACATAGCCCAACATCTCCTAAATGATATACATCGTCTTTTGATTCTACTCTTTCATTCCATCTTTTTATCAATTCTTCATCCATTTCTTCTACAGAGTTGAATGGACGATTTGAGAATTTACAAATATTTTTGTGTCCGAAATGGTGGTCGGACGTAAACCAAATTTTCTTCATTTTTGTATTTCCTAAGTATTTCTTTTTTTGTAACTAACTCTGCCTGAATCAGAAATGAGACCATAAATTGGTATCGCTCATTGTTGGCGTATTCATTTCTGAGGTTGAGGTTTTGTGCAGCTTCAATGATTCTCACAAAACTTTGGTTTAATCTGGCCGATTTCTGATATGCTTGCTGAAGCTCATACTCGGCCTGTTCTTTTTCACGAACTATTCTGATTCGTTCTGATTTTGATAGTTGCTTGCCCATTGTTGTAATTTTTTTCAATAAAAAATTCAATTTTCGAGAAAATCGGCCACAAAAAAGCCCGACCTCGTTGTGGTTGAGGTCGGGCTTTATGCGGGCGTTCAAATCCAGAACGTACCTATGGGCATAAACACTCGTACCTCAGTCGTATTGCTTTGTCAAAATCTGCTTGTGCATCTGTATTCGGGCGATAACTGCTAATCGGACATACCGCTCCCCACGCAAAGGCAATCAGACTTTGTAAGCCAACGGGTTTTGGGTGTATGTTTCTGAGCATTAGCATTTTGTTATCTTGTTTTTTTGTTTTAAAAATTAAAAATTGATTTGAGTTTTTGGCAATAAAAAAGCCCGACTTTTTGGGGTCAGGCTCAGATAAATTTTAGGGTAGTTTTTAGCTACAAATTGTACCTGTGCCATGTATGCAAAATTCCTCCAAACGGGTGTGCCATTCCGCAGCCGAAAGATGTATTTTTTAGATAATTTTGCATTTTTTGTTCTGTTTGATTTTGTGCCACAAAGGTACGGGAAAAGATTTTATATTTTCCAAAATATTTTTCAGTTATTTTTTTAATTTTTTTCAAAGTATTGATAGTCAGGTATTTATAGAGGTTGTTTTTAGTGAAGAAATTTTTATTTCATACTTTTTGTTCGAGTAATTCAATGCTCCGCACAAAAATTATGACTTAATAATTGGATTAGTTTTTAATCGAATTGAGCGATTTTGAAAATTAAAATGAAGCCGAAAAATAGGGCGTTTTTCGACTTCGTTTCGACCTGAAATTACCTAGATAAACTTATCATTTTCATGCAGAAATAGGCCTTTAAAAAATGCTTTTTTAGCAGTATAAAATACTAAATTTTATACAAAAAAACGAAGCACCTTTCGATGCTCCGTCCTCATACTTAGTTCATATACTTACTCAAAGATGGTCTTATATTTTTGAATTATTTACTCAATTTGCTCAGCTCTCCCTTATTGAAGGGTTGGGGTTCGAGAAAAATTTCTTTTCCTTTTTTATTCACAAATCCTGTCTTGCCAAAAATACTTATACGAGCCATTCCTTCCGAAAAATTATAGGCTTCCTCATATATTATCGGAATTATTTCTTTACCTGATTTATCGATAAAACCATACTTGCCGGCAATAGATACGCGAGCGGTTCCCTCTGCAAAGCCCCAAATGTTATCGTATTTTACAGGAGTAATCTCCTTTCCATTTTTATCAATTATTCCGTATTTATTTTTCACACCTACTACCATCAGGTTCTCTGATGATCCTTCGATGAAATCATAAATAATGGGTATAACCTCATTGCCAAACTTATCAATCATTCCCCATTTGCGTTTGCTGCGAACCACCGCCAAGCCTTCTGCAAAATTATCGACCTCATCAAAATTATTGATAACAAATAATTTATCATTTTTGTCGATAAACCCCCATTTCTTGTTGTCGGTTTTTACGGCAGCTCGGTCTTCAACAAAACTTTTAGCAGATTTGTATTTCAATGGAATAACCTTAATGCCTTTTTTGTTGATGAATCCATATTTATTTTCAATGGCCACACATGCCATACCTTGTGAGAAACTCTCTGCTTTATCAAATTGAGGATGTGCTACATAGTTGTTTTTTTTGTCAATTACACCCCATTTTTCATATAGTTTTACAAAAGCTAAATCTTCACTAAAACTCAAAACCTCGTCGTACTGAGGAACAATCTTTAGATTGCCTTTTTTATCAATAAAGCCCCATTTTTCACCGATTCTTACGGCTGCCATTGACTGTGAGAAGTTTAGTACTTCGTCATAGATTAGTGCAATGATCTCCTTGCCTGCTTTATTAATAAATCCCCATTTTCCATTTTTTTCTACCGCTGCTAGGTCTTCGCATATATCATGTGCATTTTCGTATCTGGGCACCACCACTTGCTTGCCATTTTTATCAATAAAGCCAACTTTGCTATTTATCTCAACGCGGGCAATACCCGATTGAAAATCGTTTGCTTGCGTGGCGGTTGTAAATGAGATTCTTGGTTCTTGGGAAAATGTTTTGCCCGAGAGCATGACCAGACCTACAAATAGCGTTTTTCGTAAGTTTTTGTTAAGGAAATCAATCATGGGATGTATGTGTTATGAGGGAACATGTATTTGCACAGCTAATTTTACTGTGCCAAACTTGTGCCAATCACCTACACTCGAATCGAATCTTACCAAACGGTAACATTTGCCCATTTTACGGCTTTGCTAATGCTTCTTGAAGGGTTTAATTTTTGCTTTTACTCATTTAGCAAACTCAGTGCCAAGCCTTCTAAATATCTTTTATACTTAGCCAGCGGATACACGACTAAAATTTAAGGAGGGTCTATCTCAAAGGAAAGCCTTCCTTTTGTTAACCATCAAAAAATATTACCTTTGTGAAAATTATCGGATAGCAAATAGAGCATAAATGAAAATTTCGTACAATTGGTTAAAGGGTTTGATTGATATTCAAGAATCGGCCGAAGAAATTGGTAAATTATTGACCGCTACTGGCTTAGAAGTAGAAGGCATCGAAGAAATAGAGTCGATAAAAGGTGGCTTGAAAGGTTTTGTAGTAGGCGAGGTGCTTACTTGCGAGACTTTTATGGTGAAAGAAAAACAACTAAGCCTCACAACCGTAAGCATAGGTGCCGAAACTCCTTCGACGATTGTTTGTGGAGCTGCCAACGTAAGAGCAGGACAAAAAGTAATCATAGCTACGCTCGGAACGACCATTTATTTTGAGGATGGAAAATCTTTTGTAATCGAAAAACGTAAAGTTTATGGGCATCCGTCAGAAGGAATGATTTGTGCCGAAGACGAAATCGGAACGGGACATTCGCACGATGGAATCCTGGTTTTGGATACAACTCTGCCAAATGGTACGCCTGCAATAGAATATTTTAAAACAATCGGAAAATCGTTTGAGGCTGATTATCAAATCGAAATTGGTCTTACACCAAACCGTGCTGATGCGGCTTCGCATTTGGGCGTGGCTCGCGACCTTAGAGCGGTTTTGGGTCGTGAAATCAAAATGCCTTCTATCGAAAATTTTAAGCCTGTTTCACAGCAAACAGATTTTCAAGTGGTTTTAGAAAATACCGAGGCTTGTCCACGTTTCTGTGGTTTAGAAATTCGTGGAATTACGGTAAAAGAATCGCCAGAATGGTTGAAAAATGCTTTATTGGCTATCGGTTTGAATCCAATCAGCAATATCGTTGATATTACAAATTATATCTGCCACACACTCGGACAGCCGATGCACGCTTTTGATGCTGACGAAGTAAAGGGGCATAAAATTGTGGTGCGTGTGCCAGAAAAAGGTACAAAATTCACTACGCTTGATGGTACAGAACGCACACTTTCGGGTAGTGATTTGATGGTTTGTAACGAAGAAGAACCAATGGCGATTGCTGGTGTTTTTGGTGGTCAAAAATCGGGTATCAAGCCATCTACGCAAAATGTATTCTTAGAAGTAGCTTATTTTAGTCCAGTTTGGGTGCGTCGAACTGCTACTTTTCATGGTTTGAAAACCGATGCTTCGTTCCGTTATGAGCGTGGTACTGACCCAAATATGCCTCCGTTTGCGATTCGCTTGGCAGCAGTTTTGATTCAAGAATTGGCGGGTGGAGAGATAATCGGCGAACCAATTGATGTTTATCCAAATCCAATTGCCAATTTCGAGATTACAGTAAAACATAAAAACATCAATCGTCTAATCGGTAAAAACTTAGACGACCGTTTGATTCATAAAATTCTGAAAAGCCTTGATATTGAAATTTTGAGCGATAATGGCAGCGAAATGCAAGTGAGCGTTCCACCATACCGTGTGGATGTAACTCGTGAAGCCGACGTTATCGAGGAAATTTTGAGAATCTATGGTTTTGATAATATTGAACTATCAGAAACGCTCCAAACTGATTTCTTATCGTCGTTTGCCGAGAAAGATGCCGATAAATTACAGTTCCGTATTATCGAATTATTGGCAGCGAATGGTTTCAACGAAATTCAAACACTTTCAATTACCAGACCTGCTTATAATCAAGCACTTGAAGCAACAGCAAAGGGTGAAACCGTGGTACTTTTGAATCCACTGAGCGAAGAACTTTCGGTGATGCGTTCGAGTCTTTTATTGACAGGAATGGAATCGGTAGCATATAATATTAACCGCCGTCAGAAAGATTTGAAGTTATTTGAATTCGGACGTAGTTATTTCAAGAAAGACGATAAATACAAAGAAAATAAGCATTTAGGTGTATGGATGACGGGGAATCGTCAGTCAGAATCTTGGGCGAGTCCGAGTACACCTTTGGCTTTCCATGATTTGGCTTTGGTTGTGCAGAAAGTTTTGAAGGCAATGAAAGTGGTAAAATTCGACACCCAAGAAGCTGATTCTTCGGTTTTCCAATATGGTCTTACTTATTTAATCAACAAAAAGCCAGTAGTTAGTTTGGGTTTAGTAAAACCACAGTTGGCTAAATTGGCCGATGTAAAACAAGCAGTTTTCTACGCTGATTTCGATTGGGAATATTTATTAAAACAATATTCGGGAAAAGTAGCTTTTGTAGAGATTCCGAAGTTTCCGGAAGTACGCCGTGACCTTTCGTTAGTGATTGATTCGGAAGTGAAATTTGAGCAAGTTTCGGCCATTGCAGCTAAAACTGAGAAGAATTTGCTCCAAAGCATAAACGCTTTCGATGTCTATGCAGGCGAAAAACTGGGTGCAGGTAAAAAATCTTACTCGGTTAGCTTCACACTTATCGACAAAGAAAAAACTTTGACCGATGATGTGATAGATAAAACAATGCAACGCCTCATTGCTGCCTACGAAAAAGAACTGGGAGCAGTGATTAGAAAATAATTTAAGGAAGGCTTCGCTCAAAGCGAAGCCTTCCTTTTTTATGTATCTTTCCGGAAATTTTATCGTCTCAAGAAAAACTAAAACAATTTTGCGAATGAAAAAGTATGTAATGTTGGCCATTACGGCTGCTATTTTAAATGTTTGTGTGGTAAATGTGGGTGTTGCAAATACTCCTAATTTAGTTGTTATTCAAGAAGAAACACCAGAAGCTGAAATCCTTTTAGATAAAGCTATTGAAGCCGAAGCTGCGGGAAATCAAGAAGCTCTTTTGAGTTCTTTGACAGCTGGCACGGCTGCTCTCGAAAAGGAAGCAAATGCTGATAAAGGAAGTTTTAAAGACAAACTTTTGGGACAAGTAGGTGCATTACAAAAGTTTGCTCCGATGGTAAAAAGTGGACTTTTGAAAGGCGATATGCTTAAAAAAGTAATAAACACCGTGAAAATGCTATTAGCAGCCAAGAGAATTGAAAATGCTCTCGGTGGCTCAAATTTACTCGGAAATGTAGGTGGATTAACCAAAAACTTAGGTTTGATGAAAGCAGGTTTGCCTGCTCTCGGTGGCGACTCTCAGAGTAAATTGGGTGGCCTACTCGATACGGCTATGGGAAGTGTAGGAAACCTTAGCAAAGGAGGCATGACCGCCAAAGCTGCCGAACCAGCCGTAAAAAAACAACTCGGCGGAATCTTAGATTTTGTGAAAGGTGCGATATGAGTTCTGAAAGATTTGATTGATATGTTATTATCGCATCAATTCAATAAAATACGTTGCCGTCTGTTTTAGCTGACGGTCAATATATCTCAAAAACTAATAGGCTTTAGCCAAAATTACTTTCAGTTTTGGCTAAAGCCTTATTTTGAAACTTTAATTTAAACCGTCAGCTAAAGCAGACGGCAATGAATAATAAGCACTATTTAAATAGACTGACACAGTTCAATCAAAACTCCATTTGTGCCTTTTGGGTGTAGGAAACACACCAATTTATTATCAGCACCTCGCTTTGGTGTTGGGTTTAAAAGTGTGAAGCCTTCTGCTTCTAAACGTTTCATTTCTGCTAGAATATCATCTACTTCAAAGGCAATGTGGTGAATGCCTTCGCCTTTCTTCTCGATAAACTTTGCTATTGCACTATCAGGATTTGTGGCTTCGAGTAGCTCTACTTTAGTTTCGTTAATCTTGAAAAAAGAAGTTGCAACTCCTTCACTTTCAACGCTTTCTGATTTATACGGAGGCACGTTGAAAAGTTTAGTAAATAAATCATTTGAGGCAGTAATATCTTTCACTGCAATTCCTATATGTTCGACGTTAGTTAGCATACAATCTATTAATTTCTTTAAATTTTGATGATGAATTTCTTCCCAATCCGTAGCGTCGGGTTTGCAAACCCAACGCTTAGGATTAGGAAATCAATTTTAGTTTATCCAAAAAATATCTTGTACCAAAAGAATGGAAATTTCATGGAAAAATCTAACTTGCACTTCAAATAATCGCTAAACGATATAGAAACACCATTCCATGACCTATTCAAAGGGTTTGCATATATTGGCAGAGATTGATACCACTGCAATCGAAGCCCTGACAGATTATGCAGCAGCCAAACAATTATTACAGAAACTCATCGAAAAACACCGACTGACAATTGTGGGTGAAGTTTTTGCTAATTTTGAAGGCGGAGGTTTTACGGGTGTCTATTGTCTGACCGAATCTCATATTTCGATTCACACTTGGCCAGAGTTTGGGCGAGTTACTTACGACGTCTTTTTATCTAATTTTCGGAATAATAACGAAGCCATCGTGCGAGATATTCACCAAGAACTCGTTGCGTTTTTTCAACCGACTGCATTAAATCTAAACGAACTTTATAGATAGATGAAGCAACGTATATGCACTAAATGTACAAACAAGATTTCGATGAACGACAACGACACTTTTGTTGCTTGTCCGAAATGCTTTAGCTATCAAGAAGTTACCGAAAACGGTTTGAAGTTTCTTTCTTCCTTCAAAAGTTCCAATCGCCCGAAAGAAGTATGTTTTGAGTTAGGTCAGAGTATCAGAGTCAATGGAACAACTTATACCATTACGGGAATTACGCAGAGAAATGATTCGAAATATAAATCGTTTAAATGGCGAGAGTATAATCTGAAAAATGAGTTAGGTGAAGATGCTTTTCTGAACGAATATAATGGTAATTGGTTATTGGTGAAACCTTTGAGCGAAGAGCCTCAAACTTATGTAAAAGGTGATTTAACATTAACTTTTGAAAATTCGACTTTCTCTCTTTTTCAAGCATACAGTCAAGAAGTTAATTGGGCAATAGGCAATTTTAATTTCGACATTACCGATGTTGATAAACTTTACAGTCGAGAGTTTATCGCTCCTCCCAAAATGTTGATTTATGAAGTTCAGAAATCAGCCAAAGAAACAAATCCTGAATGGTACGAAGGCGAATACGTAGATAATAATGAAATCTATCAAGAATATTTAAGTTTGGGTAATACCACAACGTTTCCTTCAAAAAGTGGCGTAGGAGCAACCGAGCCTTACAAAAGTCAGTTTTTTCGAGAAGATGCCACGAAAATGAGTTTAATTGCTTTGGCAGTAATCTTGACGATTCAGCTATATTTTATGGCAACTTCGCC
>NZ_JBMLRC010000339.1:0-3897 GCF_049241225.1 Emticicia sp. | reverse complement strand
TCAACCAATGCTTCAAAAGATTATTCGGAAGTTCCCGCTGGAAAATATCATTTATTGATAGAAACCACAACACCCGCAACTAATGGCGGCACTTACGAAGTTAAACTTCAAACTGGCGGAATTTATTGGATAAACATTTTTATAATGATGTGTTTGATTGCTATTATACCACTGATAAAATATTTTCAAGAATATAATTTTGAAAAAGAACGTTGGGCAGATAGCGATTTTTCACCATACGCAACCGAAGAATAATATGAAATTAGATAACCGATATAAAATAATGTATGCAGCTTTTCTGATGGTAATCGTTGGCTATTTTGCGTATTCGCTGCAAGTTGGAAAGCTTTTTTATGAATTCAGCACCAAAAGCCAATGGGACGGCAGCAATAGCCGAACATCGGGCGTAAATCGTTTTTATCATAAATAGTAGAACAACTTTCCAAGTTGTTCGTATTTAACAAGAGCAATTTTGAAAATTGCTTTACAAAAAATAAAGCATTGATAATTAGATACTTACATTTTTCTAAAATCTTAAACTCTATAACATGACCGACATCCTTAGCCTCAAATACGTTTATGCCTCAGTGATTTATTCGTTGATTGGTATTTTTATTTTGGTAATTTCATTCGTGATTCTCGAAAAAATCACACCCGAAAACATCTATAAAGAAATCGTTCAGAAAGGAAATACTGCTTTGGCGATTATTGCAGGGGCATTTATTATCGCCGTAGCGATTATTATTAGTTCGGCCATTCATGGATAAAAATTCGGCAAAAATCCCAATTTTACTGCTTTTTTCGGTGTTTTTGGTGGCTACTTGTGGGCTTATCTATGAGCTAATTGCGGGTACGTTGGCCAGCTACCTCATGGGCGACTCGATTAGTCAATTTTCAATCATCATCGGATTATACCTTTTTTCGATGGGAATTGGCTCATTTTGCTCAAAATATTTCGACGAAAACTTACTTGATTGGTTCATTCAAATCGAGCTTTTGGTTGGACTCGTCGGCGGAATCACATCGAGCGTTTTGTTTGTAATTTTCAATAGTGTCGATTCTTTTCAATGGATTTTGTACGGACTTATCAGTCTGACGGGTATTTTCGTTGGCCTCGAAATTCCGTTGTTGATGCAAATCCTCAACAAAAGTAACTTTGGGTTTAAAGACATTATTTCCAAAGTTTTTACCTTCGACTACGTGGGAGCCTTGCTTGCTTCTATTCTTTTTCCGTTGGTTTTTGTGCCAAAAATGGGCCTGATTCGTACCTCTTTTTTCTTCGGAATTCTCAATACTTTAGTGGCTTTGTTGGTGTTGTATAATTATTCTGCACAACTCAAATACCGCCTAACACTTTGGTTTCAAGCCATTTTTGTTTTTATTTTACTCACATTGGGCTTTATTTTTTCGGATAATATTTTGTCGTGGGCTGAGGCTACGACTTATGACGAAAAAATCATATTTGCCAAATCTTCGCCTTATCAACGCATTGTGTTGACTCGGCAAGGCAGTAATATCAAACTTTTTTTGAATCGAAATCTACAATTTAGTTCGTTCGATGAATATCGTTATCACGAAGCATTGGTGCATCCGCTCATGACTTTTACAAAAAAGCCAGAAAAAGTTTTGATTTTGGGCGGTGGTGATGGTTTGGCGGTACGTGAATTACTGAAATACGAAAGTGTGAAAGCCATCACGCTCATTGATTTAGATGCCGATATGACGAACTTATTTCGAAGAAATGAAATGCTCACAAAATTGAATCAAAATGCTTTGAATAGCCCGAAAGTTAGGATTCTGAATCAAGATGCTTTTTTGTGGATAAAACAAAATAAAACACTTTTTGACGCCATCATCATTGATTTTCCTGACCCGAATAATTTTGCTTTGGGAAAACTCTACTCTAATACTTTTTATCGTGAACTTACTCACACGCTCGCACCCGAAGGCCAAATTGTAGTGCAGTCAACTTCGCCTTTTATGGCTCCAAAATCATACTGGTGTGTCAATAAAACTCTGCAATCTGTAGGTTTTAAAACGCTTCCCTATCATGTTTTTGTACCATCTTTTGGCGATTGGGGCTATGTTTTGGCTACAAAAAGCGAGTTTAATAAAACTCAGAATTTTCCAGAAAAGCTACGTTTCATGAATGATGCTGCTTTCGAGCAAAGCAAGGTTTTTCCGAAAGATATGGCACCACAAGAAACCGAAGTAAATAAACTCAACAACCAAATTTTGGTGCAGTATTTTGAAGAAGAATGGGCAAAAGTGATGTAAAAAAAGGAGATTTTACTCCCTTCCCCAAAGGGGAGGGGTCGGGGGTGGGGTTGTCTCGCAAAGAGTTTCTTGAGTTATCGGGAATCGCACTTTTGGGTAGCTCTTTGGGGCTACAAGCACTTACTTCTTGTGAGTCTGCTGCTGGCATTCAAGGGCAAATCGTTGGGGCAAATCACGCAATCGGGCATTTACTTCGTAAGGCTATTTCTTTACCAATTCATCAATCACACCAAACAAAAATTCTGATTATAGGTTCGGGAATATCTGGACTTACGGCTGGCTATATTCTACAAAAAGCGGGTATCAAAGATTATGAAATTTTAGAACTTGAAAGCCATATTGGAGGAAATTCTACCTTTGGCGAAGATGAAGCGGGGCAGTACCCGTGGGCTGCTCATTATTTGCCAATTCCGAGCCCAGAAAATACGGAATTGATTGAGTTTTTGTCAGAAAATAAGATTATTACTGGTTTTGATGAAAATCATTTGCCGATTTATGATGAATATGCTCTTTGCTTTCATCCCGACGAAAGGCTTTTTGTCAAAGGATTTTGGCAAGAAGGGCTGATTCCAAACATGGATATTTCGGAGGAAGAAAAGGACCAAATTGGGAAATTTTTGGCTAAAATGAATCTTTTCAAAATTGCTAAAGGCAATGATAAAAAATGGGCTTTTACGATTCCATTGGCTAATTCATCAAGCGATGCGAGTTTTACTGACTTAGATAAAATCAGTATGAAGACTTGGATGGAGCAAAATGATTTCACCGCCAAACCACTACACTGGTATGTAAACTATTGTTTATTAGATG
Source organism: Emticicia sp. (assembly GCF_049241225.1). NCBI lineage: Bacteria > Pseudomonadati > Bacteroidota > Cytophagia > Cytophagales > Leadbetterellaceae > Emticicia > Emticicia sp. The sequence goes on along the minus strand of NZ_JBMLRC010000339.1, from coordinate 810 downwards.
ATTACGGCACTTCCGTTGCCGAAACTTCAGCTTGGGCTGGCATTCATTATTTTGCTTCACGAAAAGGAAAAGCCGCCAATGCCAAAGACGATGACGTGCTTACTTGGAGCGAAGGAAATGGTTTTTTGATGAAACTTTTGGCCAAAAATCAATTAAATCATATCAAAACTCAGCGTTTGGCTTATCAAATTGAAGAGAAAAATGGGAAAGTTTCAGTTGATGTGTATGATTGGAAAACAGAAAAGCGAGAACATTATACAGCCGAACAGGTCATTTGGGCAGTTCCGCAGATGCTTCGCCCATACTTAATGCCGCAACTGAAAGCTGATTTTATCAAAGATTTTTCCTATTCGCCGTGGATGGTTGCCAATATTCAAACCAAACCTTTCGATACGGGCAGAGGACAAGCACTCTCGTGGGATAATGTGATTTATGAAGGCAACGGATTGGGCTATGTTTTATCAAATCATCAAGAATTAGCTCAAGATCAAAAAACGTGGCAACTGACTTATTATAAGCCACTTGTCGATGCCAATCCAGCTGATGAACGCAAAAAAGCAATTGTGAAAACCCACGAAGAATGGAAAACTGAAGTACTGACTGACCTAAAAAAAGCACACCCAAAAATTGAAGAATCAATTCTGAAAATCGATATAAAACTTTGGGGACACGCCATGATTCGTCCAACTATTGGTTTTATTCACGGTCAGGCACGAAATGAAGCACAACAATCGCTCAACAATAAAATTCATTTTGCACATTCAGACCTTTCGGGTGTATCTATTTTTGAAGAAGCTTTTTTTCATGGGG
>NZ_JBMLRC010000338.1:0-1381 GCF_049241225.1 Emticicia sp. | reverse complement strand
AACTTTTACCACAAGGAACATTGGCCGAAGCCATTCGTGCGGGCGGTGCAGGAATCGGTGGATTTTACACACCCACTTCGGCAGGAACAAAAATTGCTGAAGGCCGAGAAACCAAAATCATTGATGGTGTAGAACAAGTTTTCATCAAAGGAATCAGAGGAAATGTAGCGTTTATTCGTGCGTGGCGAGCAGATACCGCAGGAAACCTGCAATACCGAATGACTGAAAATAATTTCAATAAAGCTATGGCTACCGCTGCTGATTTGGTCATTGCCGAAGTGGAGGAAATTGTTCCAGTCGGCGAAATTGCCCCTGAAAATGTCCATACACAGGGTTGTTTCGTAGATTATTTGGTACAAGCGACGCTTACGCTCGAAGATTTAGGCACATCGGCATCGGTTTCATCTTCTAAAAAAGTTGATGAAGTACGTATGAATATGGCGAAACGTGCCTTGGCCGAACTAAAAAAAGGCGATGTAGTAAACCTCGGCATCGGAATTCCAACATTGGTAGCCGATTTAATCACCGAAGAACATGGAATTATTCTTCATACCGAAAACGGAATGTTGGGCGTAGGACCAGTACCAACTGATGGTGGCGGAGCAATGAATTACCCAGTAAATGCAGGAAAAATTCCTGTAACACCCTTGCAAGGAAGTAGCTATTTTGATAGTGCCGAATCGTTTGCCATGATTCGTGGTGGACATATCGACGTGGCTATCATGGGCGGTTTAGAATGTGACGAAGCCGCAAATCTCGCAAACTGGGCAGTGCCAGGAAAACCGCTTTTGGGCGTTGGTGGAGCAATGGATTTAGCTAAAGGAGCAAAGCGATTGATTATCACTATGACACATACAAATTCTGACGGTTCGCCAAAAATCGTTCCTTCTTGTGTCTTGCCATTGACTGCTTCTGGAGTAGTAAGCATGATTATCACCGATTTGGCGGTTTTTGCGTATCCTGAAGGAAAACTAACTCTCATCGGATTAATGCCAAACGTAACTTTAGAAGAAGTAAAAGCTAAAACAAGTGCTAATTTTGAGATAAAGTTAGATTAATAATTAGTTTTAAGTACAAAGAACTATTTAATTGATAGTATTTTACCACAGAGGTACACGAAGTACAACACGGAGTTACACAAAGAAAAAATAGAAAAACTCTGGGCAATTCTGTGGCGACCGACGCTCGGTAAAAAAATATTATCAATTTAATTTTTACCATCACTTAGAGAAGTAAAATCCGTAAAAATCAGCGTTGGAACATCTGCGTTATCAGCGTGCCAAAAGTTATCGAATAATGAAAGAATCATACATAATAGATGCCATACGCACCCCAATTGGAAGTTTTGGTGGCAGTTTATCGCCAGTGCGTGCCGATGATT
>NZ_JBMLRC010000337.1:0-8514 GCF_049241225.1 Emticicia sp. | reverse complement strand
AATATTTCGTTTATCAATTTATCACAATCTTCGGGTGTTGCTATACTTTTGGCTAAATTGATGATTTTATCTTGAGCTTTATTCTTGATTATCGGCGTTTCTGCTTTTGGTGTAGCCGTTACAGAAGTTTTAGTTAGTAATTTATCAAGCAACTCCCCTACTTTGCTGCTATCTTTCTGTTTGCCAATTTCAATAATATCGGCTTTATTCAATAATGACTTCCCTTGTAAAACCTCATTTTTTAATTCATTCGGTAATAAATCTAAGCCTTTGGCAAAATCGGCGTCTCGTCTGATGGTCTTTTCACCTACATTAAATTGCTCGGCTAACTGCTCTGATAAAGATACTTTTTTTACCGTCTGGTCATTTTGACCACTCGGTAAATGACCAGCATTTTGAGCATCATTTTCGGGTGTTTCGGCAATCAAATTTACCGTCTGGTCATTTTGACCACTCGGTAAAACTTCGGCTAAAAATTTACCACTTTTATCTCGCTGAACTTCATTTTTTTTGAGGGAATTATACTTCAATCCACGCAGATACGACATTTGTTCGGGCGATAGATTCCGACGCCCCAACTGATGGTCAATCATAAAATCATAGACTTTATCGAAAGTCGGAAACTCGACGATGATTATTTTAAAATCAATGCCGTACTGTTGGCATATTTCGTAACGATTGTGTCCATCAATCAGCACATAACAAAGCTCCTCGGGCGATGCAGCTTGTGGGTCAATGATTTCTCTGGTCGTTTCCCAGACTGTAAGAGCATCTTTACAGCCAAATTCTATAATATTCTGCTCCAACTGTTGTTTTTCTTCGACCGAAAGTGCAGGAATAAATTTCTTTATGTTTTCGAGTATGATTAACTCTTTTTTTATTTTCTCGGTCTGTGAATACATGGCTGGTGGAGTAGCCATTTTTGTATTCACCATTGCTGTCATAAAATTCTTTGCCATCTTTCTGGGTCATTAAATGGTGAAAAACTCTTTGGCTAATTCGGCATATTGCTGAGCAACTGGCGATTTGGGCGAATACGAAAAAATATCTCGCTGAGCAACCTGCGACTGCTGAATGATAGTGGCTCGCTCAATAAATACATTAAAAATAGGCACGTGTTTGTATTCTTTTTTCACGTAATCAATCATTTGCTTATGCACGAGGGTATTTTCGGTCACCATCGTAAACAAAATACCTTTTACAATCAATGTTGGGTTCGATTCTTCTCTCACTTCGTAGATACGATTGAAAAGACTATCGACACCGTAAAGAGCCGATGCTTCGGGTTGTAGCGGAATGATGCAGAGGTCAGAAGCAACCAAGGCATTGGTCGTAAAAATATTGAGTGCTGGCGGACAATCAATGATGATAAAATCAAACTGTTCGCTGACCTTTTGAAGACGATTTTTAAGTCTTTTTTCGTTGCCTATCGAATTGATTAATTCGAGTTCTCGATAAGCCATTCGGATATTCGACGGAGCCAAAAACAAATTTTCTTCTAATGCTAAAATCGGGAGTTCTTCTTTGCCGAGCATGGCATCAATTACCTGTGTTTCGGTATTATGCACGCCGCAGCACTGCGAAGTATTACCTTGGGAGTCGAAATCAACTAATAAAACTTTAAAGCCAGAAATAGCCAATGCCTTGCCCAAGTTGATAGTGGTAGTAGTTTTGCCCACACCACCTTTATGATTTACGATTGAGATAATTTTTGCTTTCGAAAAAAGTGCATCGGCATATCCGTACTCTCGTAAAATTGGCTCTACCAATTGGCAATGTTTTTCATTAAGTTTTAATGTTCCATTATAAGCTTTGAGTAGAGTTCGGGCAGGAAGGCCCGCTTCTTTTTCGATTTGAGAAAGATTTAATGCCGGTTTTTGCTTTAAAAATTTTAGGATTTTTTCGGGTGTAAGCATCGTTGAGATATTTTTTACAAAAAAAACATATTTTATCTCAAACCAAAAATTTTTGCACAAATTTTATCTAATCACATATAGTTTTTAACTATTTCTTCTTGGCTTTTACATTAAAACCTAAACTTTTGGCAATGTAGGCCGTCGGATTATCGACTTCTTTTCTCAAACCATTATATATTTCGCTATCAATTTTCAGAAAAATCGCCCACTTTTCGGGGTCGGCCATGATTTGGGTTTGCTGCTGGCGAGTAAACGAATAATTATTCAATAACCGCATGATGTAATCTTTTTGCTCCATCGGGGTGGCACGTTGAAACGTTTCGGCCTCGGTTGTCATGGCTTCGAGTGCCAGCTCAAATTCTGATTTGACATGAAACTCCAACTCTATGATTTTTTTTCCTTCTTTTTTTGATGGCTCATACGTGAATACAATACCTGCTTTTTCTTGTAGTTCTTTCTGAGAAGTATCCAATGCCCAACGCCTAATTTCGTTGAACGTATAATTCTCGGGGCAATTAAACATAAACTTTAGTTTTTCGACCGAATAATTAAATTTGCGTTGTTTGCGTCCCACATGAAGCATGATAATTTCGTACATACGCTGAGCGTAAATCGAGCCAAGAGATAGCATAATATCAATGCTGTATTTGGTAAAATGCTTGCCCAACTCAATAAAAAAAGGTACAACCGAACTATTCATGACCACTTGGAGATAGTCTTTTCCGTTGATTTTACGCAATAAGACCTCCGTAAATGGTACAATTAGGTGGTAATACGTATCATTGGCCGAAGAAGATACTTTATCAACAATTGTGATGCGTTTAGTAATTATTGACTCGGCAGATTTCTTGACTTTTGCATGGTTGGTATCGGTAAGCTCAGTAAACGGAATGACAAAATGGATGTTATGCCCATTCCAGTTTTTGGCCACACGCCCCAATTGATTAATAACGTTGACGACAATTTTTTTTTCTATTTCGCTAAACTCTTGCCGACTTTCAGTAATCGGATTGGGTTGATAATTATCAGGACGTTTTTCAAAACTCAATATGGGGTCTGCTTTTATCTCCATGCTGTATTATTCCGTTTGTGAGTAGCTAATAGAATTATCAAACTAGACTGTTTTATTTATTCCAAATCTCCGTTTTTGTGGGCGTATATCTATTCCAAACCTCCGTTTTTGCTCCAAAAAACTCATTCCAAATCTCCGTTTTTCTGCGTAAAAAGCTACTTTTTTAAGGAAAAAATAGCATATTTTATCAAAATAAGGCCACTATAATGCTGAGACTTTTAAAATAACCGCAACTTATTCCAAATCTCCGTTTTGTTTAGTAATTTCAATCATTAAAATGCTATCTATGAGTAAGCTTTAATGGTATCAAAAAGTAAAAAAATAAATCGAGTATCTATGATAATATACTTGTTGTAAAGCCTGTAAATACTTACTTTTCATTACTTTAATGAGATTTTGGTGCAATATATTTATAAAAACGGAGAAATAAAATCCACAACTCCGTTTTCTCGTCACAAATTTTATTCCAAACCTCCGTTTTATTTATTCCAAACCTCCGTTTTCTTACCCGAAACTTTATTCCAAACCTCCGTTTTGTTTATTCCAAACCTCCGTTTTCTCTCGACAACACACTAATAATCAATCACTTACGAGGCTCCTAAATCAATCAAATATTATATTGATAAATAACTCAAATATATGATGTTATATTTTTTAGGGTAAAAAGGAAGAAAAATTTAAAGTTATCCACAGAATTCTGCGAAAAAAATCAAAAAAAACTACCAATCAAAAAAGGGGTGAGGGGGGCGGCGGGCGAGCGGTTTTTCAGTGTGCTTATCTCCTTCCCTTATTGGCCTTTTTCAAAATAATTCGTTTCACCAATTGCCCTATCTGATGTATTACATACCCAATCAACGCCAGTATACTACCAATTCCCATCGGAAGTATTGCTCCAAATGTAAAAGTCATACCGATTACAAAACCCAATAGACATTCTGCACGATAAATTGGGTAAAATAACGATAACACAATGATACTTGGAAAAAAGTAGTCTAAAATTTCGTTGTAATCAAACGTAAAAAGAAGAGCCAACAAAATGCCATACGCAAAAGCTCCGATAAAACCATAGAGTACTCTTGACGGCAGAAAAGAGTTTTGAGAAGCCATTAGTTTCTCTCTACTTTCGATACGCAAAACCATCAACCACGTAAAAAATGGCAATAGTAAACCACCCCACCAATTTGAGATTTCGGGCAGGTCTTTTTTATTCAAAATGTGGTGGCTCGGTACACCTCCGTGTGTGTAATTCCACAGCAATAAACTCCAGATAGCCACGGAAACAATTCCTACTATTAGAAAACCAATTTTTTTAGAATATTTCATTGTTATTTTATTTATTAGATTCTTGGCAACCACAAACCCATTGTAGCCCCAAAAACACCGATTGCTGTAATGATTGTGAATAAGAGAATGATAATTGATGTAAGATAACTCAAACGCTGATTTTGGGCCTTTTTGGCATAAAAATACATTTCCAATAAAATTAATGATACAGGAATCGAATAAACGACCGTTGATAAGACCGAAAGAAATGGCCCAGAGAAGGTTTTAGGGTTGAAACCTACGGGAGCTTGATTGATAATTAGCCAAGCCATCAGACCGACTCTAAAAAACCAAACACCACTACAGACCATAAACAGACGTAAAGCCCACATTTTGTGTTTAGTAAAGTACTTTTCTCTGGCAGATTTAATGGTAAACACCGCAAAAATCACAATGTAAACCGACTGAATACTGATATTGACGTGTTGAGTCAAGTCGCCAACTGTGCCACGTGTCCAAACCATGATTAGGCCCGCCAAACTCACGATGATAGCAGTAATGACATAAACACGGCCCAACCAGCGATGAAAAGTTGGAAACTGCTCACGAATCTTTGGAATAATCTGTAAAGGCCCACCGATGACAATAATTGCTGCTAAAACTACATGAATCCCCACAATCAGGTTGCCTCTAAAGTCATTGGGTACGTAGCCTTTTGGCAAAACAGTATTCCATTTTTCAAAATTGCCAGTAAAAGTGGAAACTTGATAAACCAAAATGATGTACACACCAAAGAGCCACTGCCCGATGGTTGTAATAATGAACCAAAGTTTAGCACTGAAATCCAATAGTTTTGGATTATAATTGGCTTTTTCGGATAAATTTTGAGTAGAAGTTAGATGTTTTTGCATAAAGAATAGCTTTTTTATTTTCAAAATTAAATAGCTGCTCTTCATGCCTATTAGACAAATGTCCTATTTGGATGAGTGGTATTTTTCTGATTTAAAAGCCTTATGAGCTTATATTTTTGGTTTTATATCGAGGCTCAAAAAAAATAAATCTAAAAAAACTCTCCAAAATGCCAAATTACATTACGCTTGTTACTTCTTTTCCTTACGTATTCTGCTCAAATGTCTTTGTGTGATGCCTAAAAACGAAGCAATATAAGCCAATGGTACATTCCGAATAATGTTGGGGTTTTCTTTTACAAACTTACGATATCGGGCTTCAGCCGATAAATTAGCCATATCAAAAGCTCGTTGCTTATTTATTTCCAAACGTTTATTCAGAATCTGAACTGTATAATCTTTTTGGGTAATTCCTTGATTGGCAGCAATATCCACATCATCCCGACTAATCTGGAGAAGTTCGCAGTCGGTAATTGTATGTACTGTTTCGTTGGAAACTGTTCGATTCATGAAGTGGAAATACGATGTAAAAAATCTTGAATCTTCGTTCAAATCATTTGTGATTTCGTTGCCATCATTATCGAGGTAGAAGTTTCGCATAAATCCCGAAACAATAAAGGTATGATTCTGATGGATTGTTCCTGCCTTCTCGATAATCGTATCTTTGGGTACAAAAACGGGCTTGAATAATTTCCTGCATAAATCTTTATCGTATTCGGGCATTATTAAAATTTCCGACACATACGCAAAGAGTTTTTCGTAATAATGATTCATTTATTCGATGTTAAATAGTCAACGGTCAATAGTTGATAAATCAACTGCGAGCTAATTAGTTTATATACAACCACTTAACTCTCTCAATATTTAAATTGACAAACCAACCACAAATGAGCAGCTATTTTAGCTGTTGCCGTATAAATTTTATATGAATGGCAAAATACTAAAAATCAACGCTTTATTTTGGGTATGTAGGCCGCTGAAATATTATAAAATAGACTTTCTACATTTCATTTATTTTTAGAAAAAATCGAAAATAGATATTATATTTACCATGAAAATTGAAAATATATTTTACAGAATTCATGGATATTTCAAGAAGCGTTGAGGTGTTATTGGTCGAATATTTGACAATTTTTCCAGTTGTTGGTATTATTGGGCCACGCCAAGTGGGTAAAACTACGTTAGCTAAAAACTTGGCTAAAAAACAGCCAGTTCATTACCTTGATTTAGAGTCTTCAGCCGACCGACAGAAGCTCTCAGACCCAGTTTTGTATTTGCAAAATCACCGAGATAAACTTATCATTTTTGATGAGATACAACAAATGCCTCAATTGATGAGTGAATTACGAGGAATCATTGATGCTGATAGGCAAGTAGGTAAATTTATAATTTTGGGGTCGGCATCGCCTACTTTAATAAAAAAAAGTGCCGATTCGCTTGCTGGTAGAATCGGGTATATCGAATTGTCTGCTTTCTTGCTTAATGAGGTTGGTTTTGAAAATGAGCGAAAACTGTGGCACAGAGGTGGCTTTCCGCTTTCTTATTTGGCGGCTTCGGAGCGTGGAAGTATGATTTGGCGGAAAAATTTTATAAAAACCTACATCGAAAAAGATTTGGCTTTACTCGGGCTCACGGCCGAACCGCAAACAATAGAACGATTTTGGCGAATGCTGGCCAGCGTGCATGGAAATTTGTGGAACTCCGAAAGTATTGGTCGCTCCATGGGACTAACTCACCCAACCGTTAATAAATATTTAGATTTGATGGAAGGAGCATTTTTGGTTCGCCGCCTTCAACCCTACTTCGTGAATATCTCAAAAAGATTAGTAAAGTCTCCGAAAATATACTTACGAGATAGTGGTATCCTACATGCTTTTAAAGACATTATTCGGGAAGCTGACCTTTTGGAAGACCCACAAGTTGGGGCCTCGTGGGAAGGTTTTGTGATTGAACAAATCATTGAAGAAATGAAAATTACGCTAATCGATGCTCAAGCTTATTTTTATAGAACCCAGCAAGGTGCCGAATGCGATTTGATTATCGAGCACAGCGGCATTGTGAAGGCCGCAATCGAAATAAAGTTCAGTTCTGCACCACAAATTGGCAAAGGTTTTAGAATAACGATGGAAGATACCAAAGCCAAACATGGCTTCGTGATTGCCAAAACCAACGAAACATATAAGATTGAAGATAAAATAACGGTGACATCGCTCAGTGCTTTTTTGACTGATTTTCTGCCTAATTTGTAGATTAAATTACCTTGTAAGAGAAGAAGTTTTTGGTTGTTTTTTCTCATTAAAAAGAGTTCAGTGATACAATTAGCTTATATCATTGAACTCCTTTTTTTTGAAAATAAAGAAAAACTATCTATAAAAGCCCATCGCAACGCCACCATCAACATTGATGGCATTACCTGTTGATTTGCTTAAAAGTCCACCAACAAGGGCAAAACAAGCATTGGCAATATCAACTGGAAGAATGATTTCATTAAGCAAAGTACGTTTGGCATAATATGCTGGTAATTCCTCGACCGTAATTCCGTAAGCTTTTGCACGGCCTTCAGCCCAGCCACCTGCCCAAATATTTGAGTCAGAAATAACCGCATCTGGATTGACAGTATTGACTCTAATTTTATCTCCTCCAACTTCGGCAGCCATTAGGCGAGTTAAATGAGCTTGAGCAGCTTTTGCCGAACCATATCCTGCATTATTTGGCCCTGCAACTACCGCATTTTTCGATACAATATTCACAATATCACCTCCAAAACCTTGTTTTCTCATCACTTCGATACCCGCTTTCGATACGATGAATTGTCCTTTTACCAAAATATCATATAATCTATCCCATTCTTCGAGGCTATGCTCAGCGATAGATTTTGAGATACTGATTCCTGCATTATTTACCACAATATCAACGCCGCCAAAGGCCAAACAAGCAGCATCAAGTGCTTTTTCGGTGCTTTCGGCATCGGTGACATTTAATAGAGTAGTTGCTACGGCATCTCGTCCAAAAGTTTTGATAAATTCAGCTTTCGCACCTTCCAAACGCTCCTCATTAATGTCATTGATGATTACGCACGCACCTTCTTCGGCAAATTTCTTAGCGATTGCTTTACCAATTCCACCAGCCGAGCCTGTAATCAATGCAATGCGTCCCGAAAGTGCTTTTGGCTTTGGCATACGTTGTAATTTGGCTTCTTCCAACAACCAATATTCGATATTAAAAGCTTCTTGGCGTGGTAAAGAAGTATATTCCGAAACAGCCTCCGCTCCTTTCATTACGTTTACGGCATTAATATAATATTCTGATGCCAAACGAGCCGTTGTTTTATCTTTCGAGAAAGTGAACATTCCAA
>NZ_JBMLRC010000336.1:0-4015 GCF_049241225.1 Emticicia sp. | reverse complement strand
CTTCGATAAGCCCTTTTTTACGGTCGAGGTCATCAATAGTTCCTTCGACTTTTGAGCCATCTTCTAAATAGATATAGGCAATTTCTTTACCCGAAAAGCGGTCGAATGCAGGAATAAACGACTGAGCCAATGAGGCCAACGAAATACAACTAAACGAAGCAAGCAAGAGGATAGTTTTTTTCATAAATAATGAAGGTTTGGATGAGAAAATCCAATGTTAAAGTTTTTTCTTGGGAAAGACAAAATTTTAAGAAATCAATGTTGGTTTTATTTATCCAAAGGTAAACCTTCTATTTATCATCTTCTAAACAACAACTTACAGCCGTAAAAAATCGGTCGATTTTGTAAGTTGAACCAAACTTGATTTTTTGCTTTATCTCATTGATAAAACTCTCACGTTCGTTTCGTACAACTCCGTGATTGAGAAACAGAATTTCGTCTATCATACGTTGAATTTCAGAACGTTTTATTTCGTCTTCAATGTCAGTATTGGGAATAAACCGATGAGTGACATCGTCATACTCAAAATACTTTTCGGGACTGTAATCAGCTAAATCTGGTTTTAGATAACTTACTATTGCTTTATTAGATTTCAAACCATTGATTTTTGAATGAATCATAAAGAAATTATCCCAAAGCCAGTATTGATTTGATTTTAAATCGGGGTTGAAGTGTTCTAAATCTCCAAAATGGTCGGTTCTTTTAAATTCGGCTTCATCTGAGATTTCGTATTTTCCCTCCTTCCAATTTGTCTTGTGATAAAGACTTGACGGACAAATAAACATTTCGGTATACGCACAAACACCTCTTTGGCAACGGTATAAGTCCATCACGACATCATCGTAGTAAGTGCGAGATTCTGGGTGCTTTTGACCTTGTTTTTCTAAATTATCGACCCAAGATTTATATTTTGTTGAAAGAATTTCGTCATAGTTTTTGTCAATTTTCTGCATAACTCAATCCCATTTTGAAAGTTCTTTCGATAATTTCTCTATTTTTTTGATGATTTCTAAGGCTGTCATGCTGTTTTCCTCGCCTTTTTTTGCCAATTTCTTGTATTTAACATTCAGTGTAGCCAGTTCGTCTAATTTCTCTTTACGTGCAGGCGAACCATCGTTTTCTAAATCGAAAACTCGTTGCAGAATATCATCCCAACGCATAAATTTAGGATTCCATTTATAATTATCTACGTGGTTTTCGCCTTCAAAATACACCTCTCGGTAGATTTTACCCGCTTCATTAAATTTTAGTTCAACGATTTCCCACGGCTCAAAACTCGAAGCAATAATAGGCGAGTGCGTAGAATAAAAAAACTGGCAGTCGGTCGTGAGCGAAGTATAATAATCTACAACGGTGCGTTGCAAATCGGGGTAAAGCGAACGCTCGGGTTCGTCAAATAAAATAACGGTATGTTTGGGTTTGAGCAAATAAAGCGGTAACGCACTCAAAATCACTTGTTTTGTGCCTGTACTCCATAGTCCGTGCGGAATTTCGTTGCCGTTATAATCTTCGATTTTTATGAAACCGATATCATCTTTAGTTTTGAAATCTAACTCAGTTTTTACTCGTAATTTATAATTGGCCAGCAAGGCATTCAAGCAATTATCTGCCACATCCTGAATCGGGTTAAACTCCGTAGCTTTCCAATCTTCCAGTTTTTTTACTGCTTCTTGTATCGCCTTTACATCACTTGAAGATTTCTCTACAACTTTAGAAATTTCTTGCCTAATTTTAATTTCTTGTTCTTGAAAAGACTGTATTTTCTCTAAAATGATACTCCAAACGGTTGATATTTTATCTTTACTGAAATCTATAATTGATTTTTCATCAAACTTATTTTCTCCTTCAATGTTTTCTAAATCATAATTAAGATTTGCGGGAAAATAAATTAATTTTGATGGACTATCTTCATTTAAAATAGAGGTATTGTCGTTTTCAAAACCTGCCACTATAATGGTTATACGCACTTTTTTTCCTAAGCTTTCATCAAGTCCAAAGCCATATTTAAATAATTTTGCTTCACTTTGAATTCGCTCTTCAATAAACTTAGTTACCAAATTTTGGTCAGATAACTTGATTTTATATTCAGAATTATAAGTAATATTAACTAAAACCTTTTGAGCTCCTGTAATATTTACATTATCAAATAACGGTGAAGATGAAATTTTTCTGATAGCCTCTTCTATCCTATTTTCTCCCTCAGCTTCAGCACTTCCAATTGCCGCTCGACCAGCTCCACCCAAAACTTTTTTTACATCGGCAATATCAAAGTTGATAATTCCAGGTTTAGTGATTAGCTCTGCAGTATTTTTTATAATTTTTGCTAATATATCATCGATATTAGTAAAGGCCTCTGAGATATTCATATCACCGAATTGAGCTTCAAATCTTTCATTTGGTATTATTAAAACAGTATCACAGTTTTTCTTTAATTCTTCTATGCCGATTCTTGCTTGAAGTATTTTTTCACTTCCTTCAAATGGAAATGGAGTAGTTACTAATCCGATTGTAAGGATGTTCATCTCTTTAGCTATTCTGGCTATTACAGGAGCAGCACCTGTCCCAGTTCCCCCTCCCATACCCGCCGTAATGAATACCATTTCAGTTGGACTCCTCAACATTTCACGAATGGTATTTTCGCTTTCTTCTGCAGCCTTTTTCCCTGTTGTGGCTTCAATTCCAGCACCTAAACCCTTAGTTATCTCAATACCAATTTGAAGGCGTTTAATTTCGGATGAGCCTAATTTTAAGGAATATTGGTCAGTGTTACAATTAATTAGTCCAATATTATTAACCCCTAAGCTATGAAGGTGTTTGACTATATTATTGCCAGCACCACCAACACCAATTACTTTTATGATATTAACAATACTATTTTTTGAAGTTAGTTTATTTGCCAAATCATTGTTTGACATACCTTTATTTTTTTTGCTTTCATTATCTGTATTACTATTCGCATTATTTAATAAATTATCAGTAATTAAATTTTCTTTAATCTTTATTCTTTTTTTCAAAGAATAAAGATTATTATCTCCATAGTTTATTGAGACCTCAACATTTTCTTTTATTTTACTAACTTGACTTTTTAAAACTATATTAGTTTGATATTCATTCAAAAACATTGGAAATAGTTCCAATAAACTCGTCTTCCCCGTCCCACTTTGGCCAATGAAACATACTTTATCTAAAGGTTTCCCTTCTTTTTCGTGTCCTTTTGGGTAGGTCAGGTCAAGTGTAAAATCTTTAAACTGATGAAAGTCTTTTATTTCTATCTTTGAAATTTTCATTGTTTTTGTAATCAGATACCTACAAACTTATATAATTTGGTGCTAAAATGGTGCATCGCACCAAAATATTTGTAGAAAATATAAATATTTCGGTACGCTGTACCTCTCAACGAATCGGCTGTTATTTCTACAAATATTATGCGGCTCTGCCGCTATGATTATCTACGCCCAAGCCTTCCTCAAAAATCTCAACCAATTTCCATGAAAAACATTTTCTATATCTTGCTGCGAATAACCTCTTTTGGCAAGTAAACCTTGTAGTTTCTGCAAATCGGCAATCGTTTCGAGGTCGGTTGGGGTTTGTTCGGTGCCAAAACAGCCATCTAAATCGCTACCAATGGCAATGTGGTTGGAATTGCCCGCAATTTGGCAAATATGGTCGTAATTATCAATCAGTTTTTCGAGCGTAACGCCACGCTCTTGGGGCGTATCTTTACCACGAGTCCAGTTGGGTACGAGCATCCATGCATCAAGTACGCCACCGATAACCGCTCCACGCTCAATCAAAATCTTTATTTGCTCGTCGGTCAGTTGACGTTGGTAGTCAACCAAAGAGCGGCAGTTGTGATGGCTTGCCCAAACATTACCTTTGAATAGTTCGAGTGCTTCCGTAAAACCTTCATCGGTAAGGTGTGTTACATCGAGAATCATATTGAGTTTATCCATTTCTTTCACCAATTCTCGACCCATTTTTGTCAATCCGCCCGACATCGTTGTGCCTGGAGCGT
>NZ_JBMLRC010000335.1:0-2053 GCF_049241225.1 Emticicia sp. | reverse complement strand
TCTGTAAAAACGTCCGCAAATGTCTCAATATTACAAAAAAGAAGGTAAAAAAAACTATTTATTCGTGAAACTCATTTGCTCCACTTTCAACTATTTAATAATTTTTTTCTGTAATAGAAAAATCAATCACTCAGAATTCAGAACTCAGAACTCAGAACTCTTTGAGTCTATTGTTTTTATTCCTAAATTTGCACTAATTCTAAGCGATTTACATTCACCATAAAAGATTCAAGAAGTCAAAATGGCATCTACTAAAGAAAAAGCCCCAAAGGTTAAATACAGTAAAGAAACTTATATGTATTGGTACGAATCAATGTACCTTCAGAGAAAATTTGAGGAAAAAGCAGGGCAATTATATGGGCAGCAAAAAATTCGTGGATTTTGTCACTTGTATATCGGACAAGAGGCTTGTTCTTCGGGAGCGGTTTCGGCATTAACTAAAGATGATAAATGGATTACAGCTTACCGTGACCACGGACACCCGTTGGCACTCGGCACCGACCCTAAGCGTATCATGGCCGAACTTTACGGAAAAGTTACGGGTACAACCAAAGGAAAAGGTGGCTCTATGCACATTTTTGATAAAGATGTTAATTTTATTGGTGGACACGGTATCGTTGGTGCTCAAATTCCTTTGGGTGCGGGTATTGCGTTTGCTGAAAAATATAAAGGTACTCAAAACCTATGTATATGCTATTTTGGTGATGGTGCAGTGCGTCAAGGTGCATTACACGAAGCATTCAATATGGCCATGACATGGAAATTGCCAGTTATTTTTGTGGTAGAAAACAACGGTTATGCTATGGGTACTTCGGTTGAGCGTACTTCAAACGTACGTGAGCTTTACACAATCGGAGAAGCTTATGATATGCCATCTGAGCCAGTTGATGCCATGGATGTAGAAATGGTACACGAGGCCGTTAAGCGTGCAGCTGACCGTGCAAGAGCGGGCGAAGGCCCAACTTTCTTAGAGTTTAAAACCTATCGTTTCCGTGGACACTCAATGTCTGACCCACAGAAATACCGTACGAAAGAAGAAGTTGAAGAATGGAAAAGCCGTGACCCACTCGAAATGGTTAAAGACCGTATCCTAAAAAACGGTGTGGCTACCGAAGCAGAATTAGAAGAAGTTGATGCAAAGGTAAAAGCGATTGTTGAAGAGTCGGTGAAGTTTGCCGAAGAATCACCATTCCCTCAGCCAGAAGAAGCGTTTGAAGATGTTTACGTTGATACAGAATATCCTTTCTTGAGAGAGTAATAGTCAACAGACGACGGTCGATAGACGATAGCTATATAAATAAAAAAGCCAGTTTTGAATGTTCAAAACTGGCTTTTTTTATAAGTAAATGCCAAATGTTTCATTATAATTGCCTGAAAATAAGATATTTATCATAATTTTGAAAAAAAAACACTTTTTCTAAAACATAAACACAAACATTCGGTTATCCTTATACTTTGATTTATATCTGAAAAGCCCGAAAGTGCTTTGTATATCTCGAATCTGAGAAAACATTGTACAGAATTTTGAATGTGGAGCTAAACTAACTTTTCAATAAAGTAAAGAAATGAGTAATTATTCGATTAAAGATTTAGAACAACTATCTGGTATCAAGGCCCATACCTTGCGGATTTGGGAACAGCGATACAACATTATCAATCCCAAAAGAACAGATACCAATATCCGTACTTATGATGATAATGATTTGAAACTGGTTCTGAACATTGCGTTACTCAAAGACCACGATTACAAAATCTCAGAGATTGCGAAGTTGAGTTTAGAGGAATTATCAAAAGAGGTTTTGGCCATTTCTGATAAACAGCTCAATTATCCCGACCAGATTCATGCCCTCACGATTGCAATGATTGACATTGACGAAGAACGCTTCGAGAAAATCATGTCAACCAATATTCTTCAGTTTGGCTTCGAGAATACGATGATAAATATTATCTATCCGTTCTTGAGTAGAATTGGTACGCTTTGGGTAACAGGCTCAATTGGCCCAGCACAGGAGCATTTCATCACCAATTTGATTCGACAAAAAATCATCGTTGC
>NZ_JBMLRC010000334.1:0-1769 GCF_049241225.1 Emticicia sp. | reverse complement strand
CTTAGTTTTTCTCCCTTTATATCGAAACGCAACCAAAGCCTTTGACACTATCGCACAACATATCGGAAAACGAACTGGTGAGCCGCTGTCTTGCCAAAGACCGCAACGCACAGTATTTGCTTTTTGAAAAATATAAAAAAGCAATGTTTACGAAAGTTTTTCGATTGCTAAACGATTATGACGAGGCCAACGATGCCCTGCAAGAAGGATTTATCGAAGTTTTTAGGAGTTTGGCCGATTTTAAGGCCGATTCAACGCTTGGAGCTTGGATAAAAACCATCATGGTTCGGCAAGCGATTCGCCGTCGAAAATTCTTGGATAAGTTTGAAAGTTTAGATGTTGAAATGCACGAAACAGCTTTTGAAGTAGCTGATACCTTCACAGGTCAAGAATTAGACGAGGCCATCAGAACTTTACCCGAAGGTTGCAGAGCAGTTTTTTTACTGGCCGAAGTAGAGGGATTTATGCACAAAGAAATTGCCGAAATGTTGAATATTTCGGAGGGAACTTCAAAATCACAACTTTCACACGCCAAAAAGTTATTGAGAAAAAAATTAAGCGATGCCTAAAGATTTGAACGAAATATTGCCCGAATTTGAGCCAAAAGCCAATCTATGGACCCAAATTGAGCAAACGCTCGATTTTGATGACTTGCTTGAGGCTAAAATAATGGATTTGCCCGAATTTGAGCCATCGATAGAATGGAACAGGGTTTTGGAAGAAATTTCGGTGGAGAAAAAGCCAAAAACAGTCAAGTTTCCGAGCTTGATTCGTTGGGGATTTGCGGCTTCGGTTTTGTTGGCACTTGGTTTTGTTTGGTTGTTTAATAAAAAATCTGATGAAGGTGTCATTTCTTACTCGGTTGAAAAACAAGTTGAGATAAAATCAGATTTGCAAGCCAATGTTAGCACTTCCGAAAGTGAAGCCGAGGAATTTATCAATCAGCAATGCGAAGAAGTTGAGGTGGTTTGTATGAAGCCCGAAGTGAAAGAACTGAGAGCAGAATTGGCCGAATTGAACCTCAATCAAAGAGATTTGGAAACGCAAATGAAGCAGTTTGGCAACGACCCAGCTTTGGTGCAAGCCCAAATCAAAATTGAAAACCAAAAAGCTCAGATTACGAAAGAGTTAATCAATATTTTGAGAAGCTGAGTGCTAAAGCACAATTAAGAATGTAGAATTAAGAATGTAAAGTTTTGATTATCAGCCAATTTTTTATTTTATAAATTTAGCCTTAGCACTCAAATACACACAATTATGAAAAAGACAAGTCATTCTACTAAATCTACACAAGCACCAAGCCGAAAGCCCTCCTTGCTGAGGAGGGCAGGTTGGAGTTTTTTACTGCTGTTTTCATTCGCAGGTTATGCCCAGCAGCTTCAAGTCGTTACTAAATCCATACAAAAAGAAATCATCTATTCGGCTGGCTCAAAAATCAATCTAAACGCAAAAAAAGCCGACATCATTATTAAAGGAAAATCAACCGACCGAATAAGCATCGTAGTAAAATTAATTGCCAAACATACCGACCGAAGCATTGCCGAAAAAGAGCTTTCGTACCTCAATTACGAACTAAAAAACGCTTCGGGCGTGATTGATTTATCAAATTCTTACGAGATTCCGAAGTCGGCAGGTAAGTTGCGTAGTCAAGTAAATACAGTTTATGAAATTACGATTCCAAATAAAGCTAATTTGTTGATTATTAATTCTTTTGGCAATATTTCGGTCAATGATTTTTCGGGAGAATTGGCCGTAAAATTTAATTTCGG
>NZ_JBMLRC010000333.1:0-13422 GCF_049241225.1 Emticicia sp. | reverse complement strand
ATAAAATCATCAATAGCAATTTTGCTCAAACGGCTCTTTTTGACAAAAACGGAAACCCGAATACAAATACTTCAATCAGAGAATTATCTGGCGAAACTACAAGTGATGGTTTTGAAATTGATTTCAATGGTGTTTTGTCGAAAAACTTCTATTTCTTACTTGGTTATGGCTATAACTTTATGCGTTATACCAATACAACTGGAGTGGTTGGCTCGCAAGTTGAAGGCGAACAATTGATTAGAAATCCAAGAAATACGGCCAACGGTTCGGTGTTTTATACTTTCGATAAAACTAAGCTAAAAGGCTTGAAATTAGGTATTTCTGCCTTCTACACAGGAAAACGTTTTGCAGGAAATAACAACGTAGTGGGTTTGAATGGTGGTTTAAATAATACCACAGCTGCTTTGAGTGCCTACAATGCACTTATTCCGTTAACTGGTTTTACTACCACTGATATTTCGGCAGGTTATAGTTTTGGTAAAGTATCGGTGTTGGCAAAAGTTTCAAATATTTTCAATACCATGAATTATATCGTGCATGACCGTTATAGCATCAATCCGATTGCTCCACGCCAGTTTGCAACAACGTTTAGCTATAAATTCTAAATTGATGATTTATTTAGATTGAGCGAACAATACTATATAAATTTGAGAGTTATTTGGTATATAAATTAAAACAATTCAAAAAATGTTAAAATTATTAGTGCCTATTCAACTATTTTTCGTTGGACTTTTTGGCTTCCCTTTCATCAACAGCCAAGAAGAAAGTCAGGAAATGACCATTTGTAAAACCGTTGATGCAACAACACTTCCAACTGTAGAAGCAAATCCAAGTTTTTCGAATTCGCCCATTGAAACTGACCCAAATAAGACTTACACTTTACC
Organism: Emticicia sp.; assembly: GCF_049241225.1. Taxonomy (NCBI): domain Bacteria; kingdom Pseudomonadati; phylum Bacteroidota; class Cytophagia; order Cytophagales; family Leadbetterellaceae; genus Emticicia; species Emticicia sp. The sequence continues at coordinate 12,538 of NZ_JBMLRC010000333.1, read as the reverse complement.
AACATTTACAAAAAACAACAAAGGAGAAGTGGTTTTGTATTGGACCGAGAAAGACCCACAAAACGTAGTTTCACTTTGCTTTGCCACCTCGAAAGATGGTAAAACTTACAGCGAAAAAAAGACAGTTTTTGCTGATGGTGGCTTGGGAAATGGCCGTTTGATGCGTCCGAAGTTATTATTTAAGAAAAACGGTGAAATGGTAGCGGTTTTCTCGTATCGCACGAGCCCAGCAATGCAAGCACGACCAGCAGAAGGACAACCAGCACCACAAGCCCGCCCAAAACGTAGTTCAGAAATCAGATTTACGGTTTCGAAAGATGGTGGAAGTTCTTGGACCGTACCAACCTCGGTTGATACTGATACTACCAAACTCACCCGTGGTTTTTTCGATGCGGTTTTATTGGCCAACGATGAAGTTGCGGTGGCTTACTTGAAAGATGTAAAAGGAAGTACCAAACACGAAGAACGTGATTTGCGTTTGGCCATTACAAAAAATGGTGTTTTTCAAGCAGAAAAACTCATCGATGCTGTGGTGTGTGATTGCTGTAATATCAGCATGGTAGTTGATGAAGCTGGTGCTTTGCACATGGTTTATCGTGATAATAACAATGATATTCGTGATATGTCGCACATTGTATCGAAAGATAATGGAGCAACCTTCTCAGCTCCAAAAACTTTGTATGCTGATAAATGGGAAATCAAAGGCTGTCCACACGCAGGTGCTACGACAGTTTCGGTGAAAAACGAGCAGTATGCCACATGGTTTTCGGGAACTCAGAATGGACAATCGGGTTTTCGTTTGGCCAATTCATCGGGTAAATTATTGAAAGTTTTAGATGCTTCGGCAAAAAATACGTACATAACAGCTGATGATAAAACAGCCGTTTTGGTTTGGGAGCAAACTGCCGAAAGTGGCGTAAGTAATGTATTTTATAGCAAACTTGTCAACGGAAAATTGCTTGATAGTCAGAAAGTTACCGATTCAGATTACGGGCAAAATGCCAGCACGTTAGTATTTAATGGTAAAGTTTTGGTAGCTTACGAAGTATTAAAAGCAGATAAAAAGACGGTGTTAGCAGCTAAGGTTGTGGAGTAAGTCAGTCAACAGTCGATGGTTGGTAGTCCACAGGAATATAAATTGTTGATTATCAATCAAATCTGATTGCAGGACACATATTTACAACTATTTGATGCAAGTAAAAAGGCTTATTTCGCTGAGAAATAAGCCTTTTTCATTCGTAATGCCCTCGAAGTGAAAATACTGTAATTTCTGTATCGCTCACTTGATATACCAAACGGTGTTCATCATCAATTCTCCTCGACCAATATTTTTTTAAATCTCCTTTGAGTGGCTCAGGTTTGCCAATGCCCTCGAAGGGAGTTCGGCAACATTCTTGAAGAATACGGAGAATGCGTTTGAGCGTTTTAGGGTCTGAATGTAACCAATCTGCTACTTGTTGAGTTGCTTTTGGTTCGAGTTTGAGACTTCTCATTTCGACGCAGTTTTGAAATTTTCAAGAGCGTCCATCAACTTATATGAATCATCTTTTTCAAAAGATTCAATGATATTTGATAAATCATTATAAGGAATAGAAACGGCATACTCATGCTCTTTCTCTGCCACAGCATCATTCACATCCGAACTACTGATTGAAATTTTTATCAGACGATTTTTGAAAGCTGTCTTGATTGCTTTAAAAACATTTTGGTCGAATTCTGATTCGTTTAGTTGATAAGTGACTTCCATAATTGTAGATTTTTTTCAAAAATACGAAAAACCTACGAGGTTCCGAATTGATGCGACATTCAAAACCTCATAGATTTAAATTACTTATTTCATTGCTGCTTCAAAGTTTTCGCTTACTTTTTTCCAGTTTACTACATTCCAGAAAGCGGCTACGTAATCGGCACGTTTGTTTTGGTATTTCAAATAATATGCGTGTTCCCAAACATCAAGAGCCAAAATTGGCGTTCCTTTGTCGGTTGCTATATCCATCAATGGATTATCTTGGTTGGCTGTCGAAACGATTTTTAATTTCTTATCAGGTGTTACGATTAACCAAGCCCAACCCGAACCAAAACGAGTAGTGGCAGCTTTACCAAATTCTTCTTTCATTTTATCGAAACCACCAAAAGTTGCCGTGATGGCATCAGATAATTTTCCCGAAGGCATTCCTCCCGCATTTGGTGCCATGATTTGCCAGAAAAATGTATGATTCCAGTGTCCACCGCCATTATTTCTTACTGCAACTGGGTATTTGCTGATGTTGCTCAATAATTGGTCGATTGAAAGTTTTTCCATGTCGGTTCCAGCAATGGCTTTGTTGAGGTTATCGACATACGCTTTGTGATGACGGTCGTGGTGAATTTCCATCGTCATTTTGTCGATATGTGGCTCAAGAGCATCGTTGGCGTAGGGTAGAGGAGCGAGGGTGTGCATTCCTTCAAAATAAATTGCTTTTGTAGCAAAAACATCACCTAACTTAAAAGCGAAAGCACTTCCTATAAAGGCTTTGATGAAATCTTTTCTGTTCATTGGTTTATCAGATATAAGGTATATACAAATCTACTATTTTAAAAACAATAGCCTATGATTTAAGTTTACTTTAACTAAAATTTAACGTTTCAGACCCGATTTACTTCATTAAAAAATGCTTCTAATTTATAAGGGTCTAATTTGCCGTCGGTGCGGACACTGCTGCATAAATCTAAACCGTAGGGCTGAACGGCATCAATGGCGGCTCTTACATTTTCGGTTTTGAGTCCACCGGCCAAGAAAACGGGTACTTTTGATTGCTCCACAATTTTTCGGCTAATTGCCCAATTATGAACTCGACCCGTTCCGCCCAGTTCTTTTACTGCCAAATTTGGGTTTCCCGAATCAAGCAAAAGTGCATCCACTTTCTCTGATATTTCAAGTGCTTCATCCAATGATTTTTCGTCAACAACGTGAACCACTTGCACGATTTTTATGGCTGGAATCTCTCTTCTAAAATCATCGTAAGTGCCAGTTTCTAAGGCATCAACGATCTGAATGACATTTGAATTAACAGCCTTTTGGTGTGCAATAATTTCTAAACTATCAGTGCGACTGGTCAGTAGAAACGAGGCAATCGGTGGAGGTATTGTTTGGACAATTTCTCGAATCAATTCATCAGAAATTGGCCCCGGCCCGCTCGGCATTTTTGCCACCAAACCCAATGCCGAAGCTCCGAAACTGATGGCCTGTTTCGCTTCGAGAGGCGAACTAATGCAGCAGATTTTGATGCGGACACCCCCAGCCCCTAAAGGGGAGCTTTTGAAAGGGGTATTCTGATTTGAGGTAATATTCATAATTTACAAAAAAGCAAAGTATGTAGAGAATAAAAATTCCCCTTTAGGGGTTAGGGGTGGTTTATTCATAAGCAATCCTGCTCGTAATACTGCGTCCGAGGGTCACTTCATCGGCATATTCGAGGTCGCCACCGATTGGTATTCCACGAGCGATGGTACTTATCTTTTTGTTGAAAGGTTTTAATCGTTTTTGTAGGTAAAAAGCGGTTGTGTCGCCTTCCATTGTTGGGCTAAGGGCTAAGATAATTTCTTGAATATCAGGCTCTTGCTCAACTCTTTTTATTAAAGAATCAATATTCAAATCGTTAGGTCCAATGCCCGCTAATGGCGAAATGATTCCTCCTAAAATATGATAAAGTCCACGATATTGGGCGGTGTTTTCGATGGCCAGTACATCACGGGTATCTTCTACAATACAAAGCACCGATGCATCGCGGCGGGGCGAACTGCAGATTAAACAGAGTTCGTCATCAGAAATATTGTGACACTTTTTGCAGAAAGTAGTTTTTGTACGCATACTGATGAGAGCATCAGCCAAAAGTTGCGTCTGCGATTCATCTCTTTTCAATAAGTGCAAAGCCAGCCTCAAAGCCGATTTTTTACCGATTCCCGGCAGCTTTGAGATTTCAACAACGGCTTCTTCTATTAATTTAGAGGGGAAATTCATTCTTTTTATTTAGTTTGCCGAATGGAGAAGTATGCGGAAAATCTTTATCAGTGAGAAATATTGAACGCAGATTATATAAGATTTTTATGATAACAGATGATTTATACCAAGAGTAACTATTTTCACTTTTTAATCATAATTATCATAACAATCAGCGTTCCAAGATTAAATGACTATTTCAACATAATTTCAGCCGAAATTTCACGGCGACAAATTTCATTTCTCATGGCAGCTAATTCCTCAAAATCTCCTGATTTTACGCCACATTTTCCTTTGTAATGAATAATCAACGTACATTGTTCGGCTTGTTCAGGCGAGTGATGGCACACATCAATGAGAGTAGATATTACGTGGTCGAAGGTGTTTATGTCATCATTGAAAACGACTAATTCCCATAATTTAATAGCTTCGAGGTCTTCAGTAACCTTTTCAATTACTTCAATTTCTGGACTTGGTAACGTTGTCATTTGTCGAATTTTTTGCACAAATTTGGGTTAATTAATTTTCGTAAAAAATTGATAGTCAAGTGTTTTTAAGACTAAATAATACATTTCTGGATAATCAGAACTCAATTTCTAATGCTAAGATAATTCATTCTTGCGAAAGTGTAGTTTTGTTATCGAAAAAAAAGTTTTGATATTTGAATAAGATTTTAAACCCTAAACATTTATGTCATCAACTCTCGCACTAACGATTCTGGTTATTTATTTTTTAATTCTAATTGCAATTTCTCTTTATACTGCCAAAGGAGCAGATACTAATACCTTTTTTACTGCTAATCGCCAATCGCCGTGGTATTTGGTGGCTTTTGGTATGATTGGAACATCAATTTCGGGCGTAACGTTCGTTTCGGTGCCGGGTGCGGTCGGAAAAATTCAGTTTTCTTACTTTCAGGTGGTGCTGGGTTATGCAGTGGGCTACTGGGTAATTGCTACGATTTTGATGCCGATGTATTACCGACTGAATTTGATTTCGATATACGGTTATCTCGAAAAACGCTTTGGTTTTTGGTCGTATAAAACTGGTTCGGCTTTTTTCTTACTTTCTCGCACCATTGGCTCGGCCGTGCGTATGTATGTGGCCGTACAGGTTTTGCAATTGGCCATTTTTGATGCGTTGGGCGTGCCTTTCGAAGTGACGGTTTTGATTGCAATGGCTCTAATTTTTGTCTATACATTCAAAGGTGGCGTGAAAACCATCATTATTACCGATACGCTTCAAACTTTCTTCTTGCTGACGGCATTGGTTCTGACAATTTATTTGATTGGAAAACAACTTGATTTGGGCGTTGGCGATTTATTCTCAACTGTTCGAGATAGTCAATATTCAAAGATTTTTGTGTGGGATTGGGCCAATAAACACCATTTCGTGAAAGATTTCTTATCGGGAGCGTTTATTGCCATCGTTATGACAGGTCTTGACCAAGATTTAATGCAGAAAAACCTCACCTGTAAAAGCATCGGCGAAGCACAGAAAAATATGTTTTGGTTTTATGTAGTGTTGGTTTTTATCAATTTGCTTTTCTTGAGTTTGGGTGTATTACTCTATTTATATTCTGAGAAAATGGGCTTGCCAATTCCTGCTAAAACCGATGATTTGTATCCTTCGTTGGCACTCGGAAATCAGTTCGGAACTTTGGCGGCGGTCACGTTTTTATTGGGAATTACTGCGGCTACTTATGCGAGTTCGGACTCCGCACTTACGGCTCTCACGACTTCGTTTTGTGTAGATTTCTTGAATATCGAAAAGTACGAAGAAGCCAAACGCCAAACCCTCAAACATTACGTACATATCGGTTTTACGGTAGTATTTATCATCGTAATCTTGATTTTTAGGGCGTTGAATAGTCAAGAAGTTATTTCGGCGGTATTTAATATTGCAGGTTATACGTACGGCCCGCTACTCGGACTTTTCGCTTTCGGGCTTTACCTCAAACGTCCACTAACCGATAAATATGTGCCGTTTGTGTGCGTTGCCGCTCCATTTCTTACTTACCTTATTGAAGAATTTACAAAGAAAAACCTCGATTTTGAATTTGGTTTCTCGAAATTAATGCTCAATGGATTTATAACATTCGTAGGTCTTTGGATGCTTTCGAGAAAAGCTGAGTAGTTAGTTTTCTAAGGAAGACTTCGCTCCAAGCGAAGTCTTCCTTTTTTTTTAATCGTAATCTTTTGCTGAATATTAAAAATAACATTTGGTATGAAAACCAATATCGAGCCACTCCAAGCTGATAGTTATTATCACATCTACAATCGTGGAATCAACGGAGAAAACATATTTAAAGAAGAAAGAAATTATGCGTATTTTCTGCAAAAATACACGCAATTTGTAAGTCCAATTGCCGAGACCTATGCTTATTGCTTGATGAGAAATCACTTTCATCTTTTAGTAAAAACTCGTTCTGAAAATGAAATAAAGCTATCAGAAGATAGTTTGGTTAAAAACGCTAATAAACCTATTCATTGGCTTTTGAGTAATGCTTTTGCGAGTTTTTTCAAGAGCTATTCTCAAACTATCAATAAAGCGTATAAACGTACTGGAAGATTATTTGAAGAGCCTTTTCGTAGAGTATGGGTTGATAACGATGAGTATTTTACAGAATTAGTTTATTACATTCATCACAATCCTGAAAAACATTGCTTTATAAATGACTTCAGAAAATACCCACATTCTTCTTATCAATCACATTTACGAACAGCTACTACAAGATTACGGAGGGATGATGTTTTAAAATGGTTTGGTGGTAGAGAGGAATTTGAAAAATTTCATGCAAGGGGTGATAGCCTCAATAATTTAGAAAAATTTGAAATTGAGTTTGATTAGATTCTAAGGAAGACTTTTAAGGAAGACTTCGCTTTAAGCGAAGTCTTCCTTTTTAAATCACCCAATCCAACTCAATAAATTCTGTACCCAAAACATCATTTTCATGGCGTATTTGATGAAAAATAAATATGATGAGTAGTTTTAAGGAAGACTTCGCTCAAAGCGAAGTCTTCCTTTTTTACATCACCCCACCCAACTCAATAAATTCTGTACCCAAAACATCATTTTTAAGGCGTATTTGATGAAAGGCAATGAAGATTGCTCGATACTTCGACTATTGTTATTGAAGTTTAAATCAAACAAAATCTTGTTTTTTGGGTCGATTGTTACCGAACTGATTGGCTTTTCAAACTTCAATAATTTAGAATAATCTTCGCCGCTCCAACTGATTAGTTCTTCTTTTCCATCGGTAAATTTTATAAGTATTTCAGTTGGAATTATCATACTGCCTAAACGCTTGATGGTGCATTGCTTTTCATCGATTTCACTTACTTCGTAATCACAATCGGGGGCTTTATAAAGTGTTTGCTCAAAATACCAATCGAAGGTTTTTCCGTACTTATAATTGGTGCGTTTGGGTGCTATTTCGTTGACTATTGCTATAAAATCTTTCACGGCTGGGTGCTTAAAACGCCATCTAATAAAGTACGTTTGCATGATTTCGTCCATGACTGTTCTTCCAATCAGATTTTCCAAAGTTTGCAGCATTACGGCGGTTTTCATGTAAGTAAGAGTGCCGTAGGTGCCTCTTGGATACTCCCACGATTTTCGGAAAATTTCCGAAATCTCTACATTTTTCATGCTTACATAAGCCAATCGAGGGTTTTCTGAATCGTTTAGTTTGAAACCAAAGAGATTTATCATTGAGCCTTTGCCGTAGGTGGCGTCCATGATTCGAGCTTCGTAATATTGGTTGAAGCCTTCATCCAAAAACGATTCTTCGAATTCATTCGATGCAAGCATACCTTGAAAATACTGATGTCCGAATTCGTGAATCGTCACCACTTCGGGTGTGCGAATTCCTTTTGGCAAGCCCCACGTTGTTTCGCCACAAGTAATAAAAGTTGGGTATTCCATGCCAGCCGAACCTGCGGCTTCGAGCGGAGGGTCAACCAATGTCAAAACTGGGTGCGGATATTTACCGAGGTTTTTCTGAAAATATTCTAAAGCTGCAATGGCCGACTGGAAATAACGTTTGGTGCTACCGCTGTGTTCGGGCTGAACGACTGCTTTTATTTTTACGTGTTTCCATTGTTGTTCGCTTACTTTAAATCGAGGCGAAACTGTCCACGCAAAATCATGTACATCATCGGCTCGGTAGCTAATGGTTTTTGTGTTGTCTTTGTTGATTTTTTCGTTTTGAAAAACACCCGTTGCGGCCAAAACAAAGTTTTTCGGAACGGTCATATCTACTCGATAAGTGCCAAAATCGGCATAAAACTCGCTGTCAGCGTGAAATTGGTGGCAATTCCAAGCACCTTTTTTGGCATAACGCATTCCTGCCGACTCATAAACACCTATTTTCGGAAACCATTGTCCGACCAAATGATAATCGCCCGCATAACCCGTTCGAGCAAAAACTTTGGGCAATCGAGCTTTGAAATTGATGTCGAGTGTGATGCTTTCGTTGGGTGCAAGTGGGCGGCCAAGCGGAACACTTATTACGGTTTGGTCTTTGTCGTTGAGGTCGTCGGGTTGAATAAATTTGATTTTTGAGGTCAAATTTTCTCTACCACGAACTTTCATCGAAGTAATATCAATCCAGCCAAAATTACCTTTGTTTTTAGCGTCCATCATTTCGCCACGAAGTTGCCCGCCCGATTCCTTCATGAAAGTCGAGTTCTTGTTTTTGAAAGCATTGAGGTACAAATGAAATTGTAATTCGGTGATGTTGTCGGTCGAAGTATTTGTCCAAACCAGCGTTTCTTTGCCCGAGAGTGTATGTTTTTCGGGGTCGAGTTTTACCGAAATATCATAGTTGGCTATGCGGTTGCTCAAAGGTTTGGTTTGTGCTACTGCATTCAGAAAAGAAAATAAGGATATGATAAACAGAAGTTGCTTTTGCATGAAATTTTATGATTTCGTTGGTGCAATTTAGAAATTAAATATTATTTCTGACTAAAAATTCAGACTTTTGCATAAAAACGATGAGCGATGTTTTTGCACAAAACCAATTTTTTGATGCGGGCTTTATACCCAAATTTCGTTTGGAGAAAACCTTCGGACGAAAAGAAAATCTATCTTACTTTCGATGATGGCCCAATACCCGAAGTAACCGAGTTTGTGCTGGAAACCCTGCAAAAATATCAAGCAAAAGCCACTTTTTTCTGCATTGGCGATAATATTAGTAAAAATCCAGATATTTTTCGGAAGGTTATAGGTGCGGGACATTCGGTCGGAAATCATACTTTCAACCATCTGCGAGGTTGGGCAAGCGATGATGTTACTTATTTAGAAAATAGCGTCAGATGTAAAACTGAAATCGAAAAATACGGCATTGAAACTAAACTTTTTCGGCCTCCTTATGGGCGTATCAAGCGAAGCCAAGCCCGTAGTTTATTGCCTAACCATGAGATAGTTATGTGGGATGTACTTACTGGTGATTTCTCTCAAGACTTATCGCCCGAGACTGTTCTCCATAAAACAATTAAGCATACTGAAGCCGGCTCAATTGTACTTTTTCATGATAGTATTAAGGCCAATAAACGAATGTCTTACGCTTTGCCTAGATTTTTAGAACATTTTTCGAGCCAAGGATTTCTGTTTTTAAAACTTTAAATACTTTTGCAAAAACTAAACACGTCCCCTTACTCATGAACCTTAAACAATTACTTTTTTTAACCTTTATCCCCATTTTTAGTGCCTACCAAAGCTATTCTCAGACCAAATTCGTAGAACAAAAAGCGGGGCATATTATTTATATGTCGGTTCCCGATTACATGGTCAAAACCACTTCGCTCAATGATGTTGCTTCGATGCAATACATGAACAAAACCAAAGAAGCTTATGTTGTAGTAATCGAAGATGCAAAGGAAGATTTGGAAGCTGAAGGTACAAAGTATAACAGCTTAAAAGAATTTCATGATTCGGTGATTGAAAGCTTAAAGTCAGAAGACCCAAAGGCACAAGAATCAAAACCGACTGAATTTCAGCAGAATGGTAATAAATTCTATCAAACTGACTTATATGCTACTTTGCAGACCGAAGATGGTAAAGATATAAAGGTAACATATTTGGTAACTTATGTAGAATCCAAAACCCACTATTATCAAATTTTGTGCTGGACTTTGGCCAGTAGCTACAAAGATTTAGTGGGTGATTTCAAGAAAATTGCTTCAACAATTAGAGACTAATTTTAGTCCATAGTTTTCGGTCAACAGTCCACGGTTGTAAAATAAAGTAGTCATGAAATTTCCGAACGTAAGTATTTTAGTAGCTGCCAGAAACGAAGAAGAGAATATTGCTGATTTACTGTTTACGTTTACTCAACTGAGTTACCCGAAAGATAAATTACAAATTCTTATCGGAGATGATGATTCGACTGATGCAACGGCTGAGATTATAAAAAGATTTACGACCGAAAATACTTATATTCAATACATTAAAATAGAAAAACAAGTTGCTGGACTGAAAGGTAAAGCAAATGTTTTGGCACAATTGGCACATTTGGCAACGGGTGAGCTTTTTTTCTTTACCGATGCTGATATCGAAGTACCTAAAAACTGGATTGAGGCTTTTGTAGCAGAAAGAAAAAACGAAGGTGTGACGATTGGACTGACACTCGTAAAAAACAAAAATTGGTTTGAGGCAAGCCAAGCAATAGAATGGCTTTTTACGCTGAAATTAATGAAAACGTTGGCCGATTTTAAGATTCAATCCACTGGAATGGGCAATAATATGATGGTTTCGGCGGAGGCGTATTGGGCGGTTGGTGGTTACGAAAAAATCGGTTTTTCGATTGTGGAAGATTATGCCATTTATAAGGCAATTATTGATAAAGGTTTTGCTTTCAAGCAATTATTTAAGCCCGAGGCCATGACACTTACCAAACCACCAAAAAAGTATTTTGAGCAACGTAAACGCTGGGTGGCGGGCGGAATCTCAACGGGTTCGATTCTTATTTTTCCTGCTTTGATTCAAGGTTTTTTATTGCCTATTTTGTTGATTATCAGTCTTTTTTCGTGGAAAAGTGCTTTAGCAATTTTGATTTTAAATCTTTTAATAAACTTCTTAGTTGGAAGCAGAATTTTTAGAGTTTTGAATCAAAACCAACTTCTAAAATACATTCCTGCTTATACGATGTATATGTATGTATTTTGGTTTTTGCAGTTGGTGGCTTATGTTTTACCAACTAAATTGGTTTGGAAAGGGCGAGAATATTAAGCTTTTTTGAAGATAATTGTGGCACATCCTTCAAGGTGTGCCACAACTATTATAAATATTAAGGAATAATCACTTTGCTGATTACCTTCTCGGCACAAAGTTTATTGTAAGCTGCAATGTCTTTTGTAATCAAATCATTCATTTCGGTTTTTAGTACATTCCATTGAGCATCGAGGGCAGCCAGTTGCTTTTTCTGTCCGCTCGTGACGGTCGGTACGTTTGAATCAACTTCGCCTCTTACGAAAATATAATCGGCACTTAGCATATTCTTGAAATTGATAATATCATCGTTCGATTCTGCTTTGTTTTGCACCAATTTTTCTTCCCAAACTTTGATTTTCTTCACAATCGCATTTCCTGCATCCACTACTGCTTTTAGTTCGGGTTTTGTAGCCAAAAGACTGCTAACTTCACTGATTTGCTTAGAAATCTTACGCATTCTGGCGATTGATTCATGAATATCATTCACACTATTTTCGAGCGATTTGAGTGTGTTTTCTTGGTCTTGATAATCGGCGGCCGTTGCATTGATGCGTGGGTCAGCGAGAATTTTCACAGGAACAGTTTTAATTTGTTTTCCGTAAGTAAATTTAGCCGAATAGCTACCTGGCGACATTTTACGGCCATCATAACTACCTTCGATAAATACTTTCGGAATACCTTTGATGGTTTCGGCACGCATATCCCACACAAAGCGATTCATTCCACCTTTCACAAGGAGCGTTGGGTCGGGCGATGGGCCACCTGGGTAAACCTCAAAATCTTTCTCTTTTTTGCTGCTGTAAGTTCTTACTATTTCCCCTTTTGCATTGCTGATTTCTAAAGTCAAGGCCAACGATGTATCAGGTTTAGCTGGCAGACCATAGTAAAAAACTACGCCCGTAGAAGGGTTTTCTCCGAAAGATGAAGTGTTTTCGTCGTCATCTTCGCTGACTTTATCAAGCGAGCTACGCCCCGAAACTCGGTAAGCATCTTCGGGAGTGAAAGCCGTTAAACTATCTTTTGATAACTCACCTTTTAGTTCTCTAATCGGAGCTAAGTCATCCAAAATCCAAAACGAACGACCTTGAGTTGAGGCAATCAAATCATTTTGGTGGACTTTCAAATCTGTAATTGGCGTAATCGGAAGGTTTAATTGCATATTCGACCAATTCTTACCGCCATTCATTGATACATAAAAACCAGTTTCCGTTCCTGCAAAAAGCAAATCTTTTCGCTGAGAATCTTCACGCACAACACGTACACACGCCCCATAAGGAATGCCATCTGTAATCTTTGTCCAAGTTTTTCCGTAATCGGTTGTTTTATAGATAGAAGGCGTAAAATCAT
>NZ_JBMLRC010000332.1:29137-34902 GCF_049241225.1 Emticicia sp. | reverse complement strand
CCAAGCACCTACTGATTATGAGTCAGTTGCTCTAACCGAATGAGCTATAGGCCCTAAAACCATCTTTTTGGTTTCGTGATGCAAAATTATACATTTCTAAATTCTCTTCAAAATTTTATCCTCATTTTTCTCCTCTTCACAACTAAATTTTTCTACTTTGTGTTGTTTCTACAAAAGTATAAAACATTAATAAACTACCTTTGTTCACTCGCCAACGCCAACTGAAAGCATGACCAACAAACGCAAAATATTCAATGACCCCGTCTATGGATTCGTTAGCGTACCTTCTGACTTAATTTATGATTTAATCGAGCATCCTTTTTTCCAGCGTTTACGTCGGATCAAGCAATTAGGCATGGCCGAATACGTTTATCCAGGGGCATTGCACACTCGTTTTCATCATGCGTTGGGTGCCATGCACCTCATGGGGCAAGCCTTGCAGGTTTTACAAACCAAAGGACATTACCTACTTGATGTAGAGATTGAAGCCGCACAGATTGCCATTTTGCTACACGATATTGGCCACGGACCGTTTTCGCACGTACTCGAATATACAATATTGAACGATGTACATCACGAGCATATTTCGGCTTTGCTGATGGAAAAACTTAACCAAGAGTTTGGTGGACAGCTCGATTTAGCCATTGAAATGTTTAATGGCACTTATCACCGAGAATTTTTCCATCAACTTATTTCGAGCCAGTTGGATATGGACCGCATGGATTACCTCAACCGAGACTGTTTCTTTACAGGCGTAGCCGAAGGAACTATCGGCGTTGACCGTATCATCAAAATGCTCAATATAGTTGATAATCATCTAGTTGTTGAAGAAAAAGGTTTATTGAGTGTCGAAAACTTTTTGAATGCCAGAAGGTTAATGTACTGGCAAGTATATTTACACAAAACCTCGATTTGTACTGAAGCAATGCTTATTCAAATCATTGGCCGAGCCAGAGAATTAATAAAATCAGAAACAGATTTATTCATCACACCATCATTTTCGTTATTTCTGAAAGAAGACATCTCGCTCGAATCTTTCAAAAACGATGAAAAATACTTGAAGGCCTTTACCGAAATTGATGATTATGATATTTGGGCGTGCATAAAAACTTGGCAGCATCATTCCGACAAAATTTTATCGACTATCTGTAAAGATTTACTCAATCGAAATTTGTACAAAGTAAAGATTTCTAATTTCCCGATTGAGACATCTTTCATCGAAAATATTAAAGAATTATTACTCGAAAAAGGTATTGCCATAAACGAACTAAAATATTTTATTACCGAAGGAGATGTAAGCAATAAAGGCTACGTTTCGGGCGATGAAACCATCAATATCCTAACAAAAAACCGCAATGTAGTAGATATTGCCGATGCGTCTGATTTACCAACTATCAAAGCTTTGAGCAACATCGTGAAAAAATACTATGTATGTTGGGGCAAAAACGTATCTTTGCAATGATTTTGCGATAAAAAGATGGCTTTTTGTATTATTTGAAGATTATTTTAAATAAAACCATTGAATTGGGATTCACATAAATAGTTTCGTACAACTAATTGGAAAAGTACTAACGCAAAACTTCAGCAAGGGTATCGACTTGCACAACACCAGAAATATGAAATTTACGGTTAAGCAAATAGCACACCTACTGAATGGTGAAGTTAAAGGAGACGAAAGCCTCATCATCAGTCAGTTAGCCAAAATCGAGGAAGGTTCTACGGGAGATATTTCTTTTCTCGCCAACGAAAAATACGAACCGTTCCTGTACACTACCAACGCAACGGCTGTAATCGTAGGCCGAAGCTTCGAACCTCGCAAACAATATAACACAACACTCATACTTGTCGAAAACCCTTACACGGCTTTTACCCAACTTTTAGAAGAATACCAAAAAATGCTGGATGCTTCTAAGAAAGGTATCGAGCAACCATCGTTTGTTGGAGAAGGTACTACCGTTGGCGATAATATCTATCAAGGAGCATTTTCGTACATTGGTAAAAACTGTAAAATCGGCAAAAATGTAAAGATTTATCCGCAAGCATACATCAGTGATAATGTGATTATTGGCGACAATACAATTATCTATGCTGGCGTAAAAATATATGCTAATTGTGTAATCGGAAACAACTGCGTGGTTCACTCAGGGGCTGTCATTGGCAGCGATGGCTTCGGTTTCGCACCGCAAGCTGATGGAACTTACAAGACAATTCCTCAGTTGGGTAACGTAATACTTGAAGATAACGTAAGCATTGGCTCCAACTCAACGATTGATTGTGCCACAATGGGTTCAACGATTCTTCGTAAAGGAGTAAAAATTGATAATTTAGTACAGATTGCTCATAATGTTGAGATTGGAGAAAACACCGTAATCGCCGCTCAAACTGGCGTAGCTGGCTCAACAAAAATTGGTAAAAACTGCGTTTTAGGCGGGCAAGTAGGTGTAAATGGTCATATTACAATTGCCGACGGAACAAAAGCAGGTGGAAAAGCAGGCCTGACAAAGAGTGTCAAGAAAACAGGGACAGCACTCAACGGAAATCCGGCTTTCGATGCAACCGAATATTTGCGTTCGATGGCTGTTTTACGCAAACTTCCTGCCCTCGAAAAACAAATAAAAGCCCTCGAAGATCAACTCTTAGAGCTTAATCAGCAAGGTATTTTAGCATAAAATCAAAATATAAGCAATTCCTCTATTCGATATAACAAATACATTTGCCTAAGAAAATAAGTAGAATTTACAATGAATGTTAAACAACAAACCCTCAAAAAAGTAGTATCAGTAACAGGTGTAGGCCTACATACTGGTGAGAAAGTAACCATGCTTTTACAACCAGCGGCTGTAAATCACGGATATAAATTCCAACGAATTGATTTACCTAATAAACCTATTGTAGAAGCCGATGTTGATTATGTGGTAGATACTTCGAGAGGTACTGTCTTAGAAAAAGAAGGTGTAAGAATACATACAACTGAGCATATTTTATCAGCTTTGGTTGGTCTTCAGATTGATAATGTTTTGATTCAACTTGATGGCCCAGAAATTCCGATTGTTGATGGAAGTGCAATAAGATTCGTTGAGTTAATCGAAGAAGCAGGTGTAGAAGAACAAGGTGCATTGCGTAATTATTACGAAATCGAAGAAGCGATTCATTTCCGCAACGACGACCAAAGTATTGAATTGGCGGCATTGCCACTCAATGACTATCGCCTAACGGTAATGGTTGATTATAATTCAACCGTTTTGCATAGTCAACACGCCCAATTACACGATATAGATCTATTCAAACAAGAAATCGCTCCTTGCCGCACTTTCGTTTTCTTGCATGAATTAGAAGCACTTTTCAAAGCTGGCCTAATCAAAGGTGGCAATATTGATAATGCCGTTGTAATTGTTGACCGTGAAATTTCTGAAGAAGAAGTTGAAAATTTAGCTACTTTACTTAATAAAGAGAAAATTAGCGTTGGTAAAACGGGTATTCTGAATGACATGCCTTTGCGTTTTGCTAATGAGCCTGCTCGCCACAAATTACTCGATGTAATGGGTGATTTGGCATTAGTCGGCCGCCCACTAAAAGCACATATTTTGGCTGCACGTCCTGGGCATACGCCTAATGTGGCTTTGGCGAAGAAAATCAAGAAACACATCACCGATTCGGCAAAAAGCACACCTCAATACGACCCAAATACACCTCCTGTATTTAATGTTAGTGAAATTGCACGACTCCTACCCCACCGTTATCCATTTGCTCTCGTAGATAAGATTGTTTATCTCGATGGCCAGACCGTTGTGGGTATCAAAAATATTACAATGAATGAACCTCAGTTTACGGGGCACTTCCCCGAAAACCCTGTAATGCCAGGCGTTTTACAAATTGAGGCAATTGCACAAACTGGCGGAGTTTTGGTACTCACTACCACTGGTGACCCAGAAGCTTACTGGCCATATTTAGTTGGAATCGACAATTGCCGATTCTATCGCAATGTTTTACCTGGCGATACGTTAATTATCAGATGCTCACTTCTTGCCCCTATTCGTCTCGGTGTCGCAAAAATGCACGGAGAAGCATGGGTTGGCAAAACCCTCGTATGTGATGTTGACATGACAGCCCGATTAGTAAAAAAAGCGAAATAAAAATCTAATCTATCAGATTTAGACAAAGCGAATCTCCGTCATTAGCTCTTGTCTGTTATACGAAACAAATCTCAAAAATGAATCAACCATTGGCGTACATACACCCCGATGCAAAGGTTGCACAAAACGTAGTAATCGAACCGTTTGCTGTAATCCACAAAGACGTAGAAATTGGCGAAGGAACCTGGATAGGTTCGCACGCCATCATCATGGAAGGTGCCAGAATTGGCAAAAATTGTAAAATTTTCCCTGGTGCGGTTATCTCTGCTGTTCCACAAGACTTAAAATTTAAAGGTGAAAACACTGTTACAATCATTGGCGATAACACAACCATTCGTGAGTGTGTGACGGTCAATCGTGGTACTGTCGATAAGCACCGTACCGAAATTGGTGCCAACTGCCTCATTATGGCCTACGCTCACATTGCCCACGATTGTATTGTTGGCGATAATGTAATTTTGGCCAACTGTGTGCAATTGGCAGGACACATCACAGTGGGTGACTTTGCCAATATCGGCGGAATGTCTGCCGTACAGCAATTTGTCAAAATCGGAAAACACACTTACATTGGCGGTTGCTCGCAAATCCGTAAAGATGTACCTCCGTTTATCAAGGCTGCTCGTGAGCCACTTTCTTATGCAGGTATCAACTCGGTTGGTTTGCGTAGAAGAGGCTATTCTGACGAGAAAATCGCCGAAATTCAAGGTATTTACCGCTATATTTATCTTCGTGGCTTGAATAATACCGATGCTATCACACAAGTTGAGTTGGAGTTTCCAGCTACTCCTGAGCGTGATGATATTCTGAATTTTATCTCAAATTCGGAGCGAGGAATCATCAAAAGTCCAGTTAAAAAAGGAGCGGAAGAATAAAATAAGTCAACTGACAATAGTCAACAGTCGATGGTCCGTAGTGAAAAAAGATTATTACTATTCATTAAAGTCAAAACTGTTGCTTTTATTTTCCTAAATATCAGTTGACTGTGGTCAGCGGACTGTGAACTCATCACATGAATATTCAATTAGAAAATCTTGGTAAGAAATTTCGTAAAGAATGGATTTTCCGAAATGTCAATTTAAGTTTCGAGGCAGGTAAAAATTATACCTTCGTCGGGCCAAATGGCAGCGGAAAATCTACTCTTTTGCAGGTTTTGATTGGCGTGATGCCACACACCGAAGGTAAAGTTTCATACAGTAGTAATAACCAAGAAGTTTCGATTGATGACATTTATAAGAAAATCGTAATCGCTGCTCCTTATCTCGAATTAGTTGAGGAATTTACGCTACTCGAATCGGTCGAATTTCACCAAAAATTCAAACCTTTCAAAGATAATCTTTCGGCTACCGAACTCATCGAAAAAATACAGCTTGCTCCGCATAAAGATAAAACTGTCAAGAATTTTTCTTCGGGAATGAAGCAACGTCTTAAACTCGGTTTGGCATTTTATTCGGAAGCTCCCATCATTTTACTCGACGAACCAACTTCAAATCTTGATGCCCAAGGAACGGCATGGTATCTTGAGCAAATCGAAAAACATACAGCCGACCGACTGCTAATTATCTGCTCAAATCAACCAAATGAATATGCTTTCTGCAAAAACATCGTTGATATTAGAGATTATAAGTAGTCCAC
>NZ_JBMLRC010000332.1:25789-29037 GCF_049241225.1 Emticicia sp. | reverse complement strand
AAAACCGCTTGTGGATACGTCGGGCGAAACTGTGCATAGATGCTTGCTTGATTAGAAAAATTATCTTTTGGCATTTTCTTTCACTTTAAATTGTATTGCAAATTATTCATAAATTGTTTTACTTTCGTAAAAAAAATTAGAATATGGTAAAGCCAGTAGAAGAGAAAATTAAAAGCCGTACACGAAAAATCCCTGCAAAGTATATTAGGGAAGTGATAAATGGCAAGCCTTACTATTATAAAGGCTACAAAAGTGTAATGAATGGTACAAAACAAATCGAAGAAATTATGGGGAGCAGCTCATTGCAATCAATTATGGTAATGATTATAGGTTTTTTTATAAAATCGCACCTTAATAAATCAAAATACGTACTTGCGACCAATGAAGCAGGGCTTCATTTAGGTCATAATAACAATATTTCAACCGATATTGGCATTTTCTTGAAAGAAAAAGTGGTTATGAATGATAAATACTTTGAAATAGCTCCCGAAGTTGCGATAGAAGTTGATGTAAAAATTGAAACTGATAAAGATTTAGATTATGTTTTTTCAAAATCGGAAGAAATGATGAATTTTGGTACTGAAAGAATCCTTTGGATAATTACCAAACACAAGAAAATATTTGTGTTTTCAAAAAATGAAACGACACAAATTTTAGACTGGAATAAAGATGTTGTAGTGATGGAAGGGGTAGTTTTAAATATACATGATTTACTCGAAGAAGAAGGCGTAAATCACCTATTAGCTTAGCTTCACAAATTCAATATTCCGCTTCAAACCTTCCAATTTTGTGCGTTTAACGGCACTTCTTCTAAAAACCTCTTGAAAAACTTCCTGCGAAATTTCTTCCCAATCGGTTTTTGTAAATTGTTCTAAATGAGGGTGTTGTCGAAAATCTACTGTTTGTGTAGGTCGAGAAAAACGATTCCACGGACACACATCTTGGCAAATATCACAACCAAAAATCCAATTTTCAAATTTCCCTTTTACTTCATCAGGAATTGCTTCTTTTAGCTCAATCGTAAAGTAAGAAATACATTTCGAGCCATCAACTACATAAGGCTGTGTTATGGCATCAGTCGGACAAGCATCTACGCATCGGGTGCAGGTACCGCAATAATCTTTCATGGCAGTATCGGCTTGAAGCTCTAAATCACAAATGATTTCGCCGATAAAGAAAAAACTTCCGATTTCTCTCGTAATTAGATTAGTGTGTTTCCCGACCCAGCCAATGCCGCTTTTTTTTGCCCAAACTTTATCCATCACAGGGGCAGAATCCACAAAAACACGCCCGTTTACCTCACCAATTTCTTCCGAAATATAAGTCATCAAATCTTTTAGTTTATCTTTCAGCACAAAATGATAATCTGTGCCGTAAGCGTATTTCGAGATTTTGTAAGATTCGTCGTTTTCGGGTAAAGTTTGTTCAGGAAAATAGTTTAGAATGACCGTAATGACTGATTTTGCTCCATCAACCAATTTACGTGGGTCAAGGCGTTTATCGAAATGATTGGCCATGTAGGCCATTTTTCCGTGATAATTCAAGTTGAGCCATTTTTCTAAACGTGGAGCTTCTTCTTCCAAAAATTCGGCTTTTGATATACCGCAGGCATCAAAGCCCAGCTCGATTGCTTTTGATTTGATTTGTTGAGAAAATTTTTGTTGAAGCAGTAGCTGCATTTTTTAAAGAAATTTTTACTTTTTAATATTCTCAGGCGAAACCCACTCGTCATATTCACTATCATATTCGGTGTAATGAATATAATGTAGGCACGAAAATTTCTTCAAAACCTTTGCTGGATACCATTTTTCGTCAGTCGTTGAAAATACTTTCACACTTGCACCAATCGGAAAATCGCTGGCACACTTGAATGGTTTCACCCTCGATGGCTCAACGATATCAACTTCGTTGTTGGTATAGCTATAAAACCTAACTTTCAGTTTTTTATCTGCTTCAACACCTTCAATAAATCCGAGCCAATCGGTTCCATCATAATCTACCATTACTCGCTCACCGATTCTGCTATTTTTCTTGGCAGGAATACCACTACTCAAAGTCCAATTTTTCATACTTACTGGCACAAAATATGACGCCTTTTGGCCTTCAACCACGGCCATTTCGGTATCAATATAACTCGCCAATTCGGCCAACTGCACTGCTCCATTATTATTGGTGTCAACAAAATTTCGACCTTCGAGTGCATAAAGCAGGGCATTAGAAAAAGTCCAGTTTCCAGTCGAAACATTGGTTGGCACAACCGAATTAAGTGCAGCGTAATTTCGAGTTTTGTATTTCTGAACTTCCATAGCCAGTCCCCCCGAATTACAACAATCGGCTGTAAACAATGCGGTATTTCCAGCAAAATTTTCGTTTACGGTCTTCACAATTTCTTCGGCAGTCCAATCTGCACCTTTATAATTGGCAAAACATACCTTTCCACCATCATTTTTATAGCCGTGTCCGCAGTAATAAAAAAACAAAATATCACCTTTCTTGGCCTGTTTCAAGAATGGCACAAAAGCCTCTCTCACAGCACTTGTTGAGGCCTTTTGGTCTTTTATATAAAGCATCTGATTGGCTGGCACACCTTGTTTTTCAAAAAACTTCATAATTTTGGCATCAACTCTTCCCTTTTTATCAAACGACGCAAAAGTATTAGCATCGGCCCATTCCAAAACCCCAACCATAAAAACCCAAGTTCGAGTATAATCCAATTTTTCTTGACCAATTCCTTTCAAGCTAAGCGATGTAAGTAAAAATAATAGGAACGTTTTTTTCATTTTTGATTAATTTTTCTGGTAAAATGACGTTGTTTTAAGGTAAATAAACGAATCAAATGCTGTTTTATTTTCAATCTCGATTTCGATAGGAACATAAAAAAAACGCTTCAACTCTGCTTCCGAAAGCTGCGGTTTTAGCTTTACCATGTCTTTTTCGGTTGTGATAATTTGTAAGCTTTCGTGACTTTCTTCTAAAACTTTATCAATATCTTTTCTCGAAAAAGCATGATGGTCAGGAAAATCAAAGTTTTTTTCTATCATCAACGAACTTTCAGCGAGGTATTTCAAAAAAACTTCGGGTTTGGCAATAGCCGTCAGAACACCGATGTTTTTTCTCTCATCGAAGGCAGCGGTTTCGGCATAACCCACTATATTTTGATAACGAATTTTTGAAAAAAACACAGGAGTTTCTGCTTTTGTATAAGCCCAAACTGCATCTCGAATCTTTTCTTTTTCTACTTCATCAAT
>NZ_JBMLRC010000332.1:0-25689 GCF_049241225.1 Emticicia sp. | reverse complement strand
ATTTTATCCTTAAACTTCAAGTAATATTGCATGGGTTCATCACCAATATTTTCGGCACTTGCTTGGTTATCAGCCAATAAAAACCCTTTTGTTTTTCGGCCGTAACCTCTGCTCAGTGTGCTAACTCGATACTTATCGCTCAAAAGTCTGACTAAATATTCTACGTGTGGAGTTTTGCCTGTACCACCCAAACTCAGATTTCCAACATTGATTGTCAGCACTTTAGGCGAAACCGACTGCATTATGCCAACATCAAACAACCAATTCCGCAAGAAAATCACGGCATAATAAAGCCCATATAACGGAAAAAGTATTATTTTTAGCAAAAAGAAAATCACCTTCATTTGGTTCGATTTTTGCAGATTTATTAGTTCTTTCGAGAGCAAACTGCTCGAAAAGCATATAAATCGCCGATTTGTGTCATAAAAAACAAAAGTTTCTGTACTTTTGCCAAAATTAAGCATTTTTCAATGGGTCTGAAAGTCAAATGGTTGAAGCACACTTTAAAGTTCAAGTTTGAGGCCGGAACTTCACGTGGTGTCTATACCGAGAAAGATACTTTTTTCTTAAAAATCTTCGATTCTGAAAACCCATCGGTTTTTGGCTTGGGAGAAGCTGCCCCATTGAAAGGTTTGAGTATTGATGATTTGCCTAACTTCGAGGAAATTCTGCAAGAAATCTGCGATACATTCAATAGCCTCGACCTTGAGGTTTTTGAATGGAACATCAATATTATTCTTTCGCAACTCATCGACGACCGCTTCCCTTCAATCAAATTTGGTTTTGAAACCGCCCTACTCGATGTCATGAACGGCGGGCGAAGAGTCATTTTTGATAATGATTTCTCGAGAAGTAAAAAAGCGATCAATATCAACGGCCTTGTCTGGATGGGAAGCAAAGAATTTATGGCGGCCCAAGTCGAAGAAAAATTAGCGGCTGGCTTCGATACTATAAAGATGAAAGTTGGAGCAATAAATTTTACGGAAGAATTAGAAATTTTGGCCAGTATTCGTCAACAATTTTCAGCCGAACAAATCACGCTCAGAGTAGATGCCAATGGAGCATTTTCACCAGAAGAAGCCCCTGAAAAACTCTCGCAACTCACTAATTATCAAATACATAGCATTGAGCAGCCCATCAAACAGCATCAGCCCGAAGCTATGCTCGAATTGTGCCAAAATAGCCCATTGCCCATTGCCCTCGACGAAGAACTGATTGGCGTAAGCGATTATGTACAGAAAATGCAATTACTCAAAAAACTTAAACCAACTTACATTATTCTGAAACCCACGCTTTTGGGTGGTTTGCAGCACTGCCGAGAATGGATTGAGATTGCCTCACGCCTGCACATTGGTTGGTGGATGACATCGGCACTCGAGTCGAACGTTGGTTTGAATGCCATCGCTCAATTTACGGCCGAATACAAAAATCAGTTGCCCCAGGGTTTAGGTACTGGGTCATTGTATCATAATAATATTGAAAGCCCACTTACTGTCGAAAACGGAAAACTACATTATTATTTACAAAAAGATTGGGATTTGAGCTTACTCAATAAATTCTAAACCATGATGTCATCAACTTTCTCTCAAACACTTATCTAGTTAATTAACTCAGAAACAAATCCCTTATTTTTAATGTTAGATAAAGACTTTGTAATAAAAAAAATCGTATCTTGTATTACCATTTTATAAGTTTTCTAACAATCAATTTTTAGAGTTTAATTTACCCAATAACTCAAAAATTCACTCAATTAGCTACCTTTAGCTATCATTTTTAGCTACTGACGCTAACCACCCATTCATGGCAAAAATAACCGCAATCGGCACCGCTCACCCTGATTATTGTCACCAACAGCATGATATTATGCGATTTATGCTCAGTGCAAATAATCTTGATGAAAAAAATAAAAAACTCTTACCTATACTATATCACCGAAGTGGAATTGCTACTCGATATTCCATATTTCCTGATTTTTCTTTGCCACAAGACCAATGGCGTTTTTTCGATGCAAATAATCCTACCCCATCACTCGAAAAACGCATGGGTTTCTACACACAAGAAGCCGTAAAGCTTTCTGTAAAAGCAATCGAAAACTGCCTAAAAAGTCAAGAAGCGATCACCACTCAGGAAATCACTCATCTAATTACTGTCACTTGTACAGGGCTTTCGGCTCCCGGTTTAGACATAGAGTTGGTTCGAGAATTAAATCTATCGCCCAATATTGTCCGCACTTCGGTCAATTTTATGGGTTGCTATGCCGCACTTCACGCCCTAAAAATAGCAGATGCTTTTTGTCGTGCCGATAGCACTGCCAAAGTTCTGATTGTTTGTACTGAACTATGCACACTTCATTTTCAAAAATCAAATGACGTTGATGCCGTTCTCTCGGCTACACTTTTTGCTGATGGCTCAGCGGCTTGTTTAATCAGTGGAGATAATGAAGCAAAAGGCTTAGAAATCAAGCAGTTTTATTCGCAAATAGCCTTGAGCGGGCAGTCAGATATGGCGTGGCAACTATCAAGCACTGGCTTTTTAATGACACTTTCAAGCCATGTACCGAAGCTAATCAAACAGGAAATAAAGAATTTACTCGAAAATTCACTTCAAAAATTGGGTTTAAGTACCGAAGACATAACAGATTGGGCAATTCACCCAGGAGGAAAAAACATTCTGGAAGCCGTAGAAACATCGCTCGAATTAGGTTCTGAATCCTTAAATGAATCGTATGAGATTCTGAAAAATTTCGGCAATATGTCATCGCCAACGATTTTATTTGTGTTGAAAAAAATGATGGAAGATACGGCCAAAAAAGGTAATATTTTTGCAATAGCTTTCGGGCCAGGCATCACGATGGAAAGTGTAATTTTAGAACGATGAATTTCAAAATCCGCTCCTACCAATCCGAACTCCTTGATAATGAGAACATTCCGACCGATGACCTCTATCAAAATCTTCGTGAACTTGATTTTATCAATCGGCACCTTGGTGGTCATTCAGTAGTTTTAGATGGGATAAAATATTTTGAATATTTAATTCAAACCAAACATTCAAAAGAAAATATACTTTCCAATAATTCAGAAAATACAAAATATCTCAAAAATACTTTAAATTCAGAAAAGACAAAACTTACAAAAATTTCAAACAAAAACAATATTTCAAATAATTCTGAAAATATAGTAATATACGAAATTGGAAGTGGTGGCGGAGATAATCTACGAGCTGTAAGAAGTTTTTTGGACAAGAAGAAAATCAATCACTGGCTTGGTGGTGTTGATTTAAAAGAAGACTGTATAAGATTTTCCGAATCTTTTGAGCAAAGTAACTCCAATATCCATTTCGAAATGGCTGACTATCGGCTCACTACCTTTCCGGGTGGACAGCCACATATCATTTTCAATTCGTTGTTTTGTCATCATTTCCGAGATGAAGATTTGGTTGAAATGCTTCGGTGGATGCACAAGAATGCACAAATTGGCTTTGTAATTGCCGATTTACACCGTCACCCACTGGCTTATTATTCAATCAAATGGCTTACGGCCCTGTTTTCGAAATCATACCTAGTCAAAAACGATGCTCCACTGTCGGTTTTGCGAGGTTTTACAAGGCAAGAATGGGAAATTTTGTTGCAAAAAGCTGGCATAAAAAACTATAAAATCAAATGGAAATGGGCGTTTAGATGGTTGATTTTAGTAGAAAAATAAGAAAGGTTTTATAACTAATTGCTATTTTGAGTGTTTATATTTTAATTATCAATTGTACAGAAAAATGTTTGTTACACTCACTATAGTTCGCTACCCAAAATACTTCATTCCTTTGGCTTTTATCTCAATGGCAATTCTGCATATTCCATTGTTTTTCACAAGGGGGCTCACTTTCTGGAAATTGCTGGGCTGTGGCAAAAACGGCACTTTTGATATTCATCCCGATTATCAGCAATGGGGTTTGATGGCAATCTGGAAAGATAAGGATGATTTTGAGGCTTTCAAGAAAAATTCATTTGTTTGGTCGTGGTGGAAGCTCCTGACTGACGAACAGTGGACAATTTCTTGTGTTCCATACGAATCGCACGGAAAATGGGATGGAAAAGAGCCTTTCGGACAACCTACACCCGACCGAAATTACGAAGGCCCAATTGCGGTACTTACTCGTGCTACGATTCGTTTATCAAAATTATCTGGTTTCTGGAAAAACGTTCCGACCGTTGCGGCTTCAATGGGCCATGCAAAAGGTTTTGTGACATCGGTTGGAATTGGCGAAATGCCGTTTATTCGTCAAGCAACTTTTTCGGTTTGGGAAAGTCTGGAAGATGTGAAAAAATTTGCGTATCGCCAACGAGAACACGCCGAAGTAATCAAGAAAACTCATTCGGAAGGCTGGTACTCAGAAGAACTTTTTGCAAGGTTTATTCCCGTAGAAACTACTGGAAGTATTAAAGGTGTTAATCCATTTATTATCCAATCTGAAAATTGGGTTTAACAAATATCACGCCAAATACTATATTTAAAACAACTCTAATTAAACTATTGACTATCAAACAGATAATCTTTATTTTTACTATCTTTTACTTGCATTCTTCAGTATTTTTTTTAAATTTTACTTAATATTTCTTTTCTGAGATTCGTTATATAAAAAAACTACGCTACTATCGGGCATGATTTTTGCTTAGAACAACAATTGAGTGAGTGAACACATGAAAAGATTTTAACTATGTCCCGTATCAAATTTATTTTATTATTGCTAGTCGCCTTTTGCATTACTACTTTATCTTTTGGGCAACAAACAACTAAACCAGCAAAGTGTACAAATCCCGGAAGTGGTATCTTAGTCGGTGGTTTTTTTAGTGTCTCGCCTGGCATTGGTTGCCTTGATTTTCAAACTAATTCAGCAACAGTTACTGCCTTGAATCCGGTTGATCCTACGGGTGGAACTAATTTTACCGACTTAGGATATATTTTCAATTTCAAGGATGGAGATAACCTTGTAATACCACGCCCCTTAGAAACTCAAAAAACATTTACTACTCCTGGCACATACTGGATCCTTCAAAATATAAACGTAAGTAGCGTTTCATATATCACCTGCAATTCATTTGAGCTAATACAAACCGAAGTACCAGATGTAAAAATAAATTCTTGTGGTGCCCAAGATATTACTGTTACTTTTTTAAATACACCTAAAAATAAAACTCACGCAGGCTACAGGATAGTTTGGGGAGATGGAAAAGAAAATTTTATTGATGGAATCACAGCTAATAGTTTCCCTCTTGATGTAAACCATACCTATACCAGCCCATTAACAACTCAACCACAAATTGTTGCTAATTATACAAGGGGAGGAAGTTTGGTAGTATGTAGAAGTAGCCCTTTTCCATTTAACGCACAAGCTAATACCCCACCAAAAATTAAAGAATTAGAAGGCCTAACTGGTGGAACAAGCAATAAAATTACGATGATAGAAGGCGTCGCCGGAACAGAATACACTATTGAGCAAAAAACCAAAACAGGTAGCTGGACTGATACTGGAAGAAAAATCACTCGAAACACCGGAGAAACTTTTAAAACAGAGACTATTACAGGCCTAAACGCCTCAACCGAATATTGTTTTAGAGTAAAAACTAAAGACCTTTGCAATAATGATATCCCTTCAAACGAAGTTTGTACGATTATTCCAAAACAAACATTGACTAGTCCGAATGAAGTGAAAATTGATTGGAATGCTCCGCTACCAACAGTTACTCGCTATACTGTTGGATACAGCGAAAACCCAACGGGGGCAAATGCAAATACAGGTAGCCCCGTAACTGCCACTGCTACAACATTTAGTTACAACCAGTTGGTTTGTACAAAAAAATACAATTTTCAAGTAACTGCCGAAGTAGGTACAGGGGTTGATGTCGTTAAGATAAAATCACCAACGATTATCGTTGACCCATCCAACTCTCCAAAACTTGTACCTTCAACTATTGGATTAGTATCAGTGATCAATCCAGACCTAATTCGTTTTAATGTATTTGAAGTCAATGGAGCGATCACCAATAAATACGTTTTCTATCGATCAGAAGGAAACTCGCCTACGTTTACCGAAATTCATCGTTCGTCTAATAATAGCTATGAAGATACAAATGTTGAAACCTCAAAGCAGCAATATTGCTATAAAGTAGCGTATGAAGACCAATGTGGCAATGTATCAGATCAATCTCCTGCATATTGTAATGTATTTTTAACATCAAAGGAAAGGAATACCCTTAATTGGACTCCCGGTGCCGAAATCACACCAGTCGTAAAATCTATAGATTATAGGATTGAAACGATTGACGAAAACGGCAATATTACAAGTGCGGATAGAACCCCAGATTTAAAGTCGAATGTTGGTGATCTTATAGAAACATTACTCAATCAGAACACCAATGGTGAAGCGGAATTTAGGATTAGAGGTATCATCACCCTTCTAATTTTAGTACAAGGTACCCCAGTAGAATTTCAAGTTGAAGTTTATTCAAACACTTACACCTTCATTTCACCCGCACGTTTGTATGTTCCAAGTGCGTTTTCTCCGAACGGAGATAGTTTCAATGATGAGTTTATTGCTCAGGGAAGATACATCGCTGAGTTTAACTTAGAAGTATATGACCGATGGGGAAATGTTATTTTTGAAAGTAGAGATTTAGATATAGGATGGAAAGGAACTGCCAGCGATGGCACAAGCCCTGCTCCTGCAGGAAACTATGGATTTAAAATATTTGGGTTAGACCTTGCTGGCCGGGAATTTGAAAAAGTTGGATCGGTGACACTTCTCAGATAATTTATCGAACAACAAAAGACTTAAACGTGTTATTTAACCAAAGGCAGTTCTAAACCAACTGCCTTTTTTTATATATTTGCCTTACAATTTAAACGCATAATGATATGAACATGGGAGACATCTTCGGGATGGCTAGCAAAATGAAAGAAATGCAAGCCCGAATGCAAGAAGCACAAGAGAATCTTACAAAAATAACTGAAACTGGCGAAGCTGGGGCAGGAATGGTCAGAGCAACTGCCAATGGCAAAAAGCAATTGATAAGTATAGAAATTGATGAAGATTTACTAAAAGCCAGCGACCGTGAAATCTTACAAGATTTGATTGTAGCCGCAACCAACAAAGCTTTAGAAAAAGTAGAAGTTAAGGCCAAAGAAGAATTACAAAAATCGACAGAAGGACTGATGCCAAATATTCCAGGAATGGATTTGGATAAGCTTTTCAAATAAAACTACTATGACTAAAGTTGCCGTAGTAATATTAAACTATAACGGAAAAAAGTTTTTAGAAGAATTTTTGCCATCGGTCATTAATCATACCGATGGCTACGAAATCATCATCGCTGACAATGCTTCTACCGATGACTCCGTAGCATTTTTAAAAGCATCATACCCTTCTGTAAGAACAATACAACTCTCTAATAATCAAGGATTTGCAGGAGGATATAATGCCGCATTGAAAAGTATAGAAGCAGAGTATTATGTATTACTAAACTCAGATGTAGAAGTAAGCACCAATTGGATAAGGCCAATCATTGATCTAATGGAAAGTGATATTTCGATTGCTGCTTGCCAACCTAAAATCAGAAGTTATCATCAGAAAACTCATTTTGAGTATGCAGGAGCCGCCGGTGGTTATATTGATTGGCTCGGATATCCGTTTTGTAGAGGTCGAGTTTTTGATAGCTACGAAGAAGACAAAGCACAGTATGATGATTCACAAGAAATCTTTTGGGCTACTGGTGCTTGTATGTTTGTGCGTGCCAAAGTTTTTCACGAACTCGGGGGCTTCGATGCCAACTTCTTCGCACACATGGAAGAAATTGATTTATGTTGGCGAATGAAAAACGCTGGTTATCGAATCATGTATCATGCTGCTTCGGTGGTTTATCATGTGGGTGGTGGCACCTTACACAAGTCAAATCCTCGGAAGACATTTCTGAACTACCGCAATGGACTTGCGATGCTTTATAAAAACTTACCAAGTAATAAGCTATTTTCAACAATTCTACTAAGGCTCATTCTGGATGGAGTTTCGGGAATCAAGTTGCTCTTAGATGGCTCATTTGCCGATTTCTTGGCAGTAATTAAAGCTCATTTTGCCTTTTATGCAATGATTCCGAAGCTGGAAAGAAAAGCACCTAAGCAGGTAAATCATATTTATCAGAAAAGCATCGTTTGGGAGTATTTTGTAAAGAAACAAAAACCTACTATATGAAAGTGATTGGCATAACCGGCGGAATTGGTTCGGGCAAAAGTATCATCTGCAAAGTTTTTGAATTGCTGGGGGTTCCTGTATATTATGCTGATTTACGAGCTAATTGGCTAACAAATAACGATTCACAATTACGAAAAGAAATAAAAGAATTACTGGGTCGACAAGCATACGACGAAAATGGTCAATACAATCGAAAATGGGTAGCAAGTTTAGTTTTTGATAACCCCCAATTACTCAAAATGCTCAATATGCTTATTCATCCGAGAGTATTTGAAGATACAAAACAATGGCTGAATTTGCACCAAACTCAGCCGTACGTTTTGCGTGAAGCTGCTATCAGTAATGCCGCCGGCGTTGGCAATGACTTAGATAAAATTATTGTAGTGAGCTGCCCAACAGACATCCGAATCAAACGTATACAAGAGCGAGACCCACACCGAAGTATTGAGCAAATCAGAGCAATCATTGCACAACAAAAATCTGAAGAACAATTTCTTGAAATAGCTGATTATCAAATACTTAATGACGAAAAAAAACTAATTATCCCACAAATTTTATCAATTCATTCAGTTATTTCATCTGAATTTAAGAGCTAAATGCTGGGTATTTAAGTAATCTTTTTCTTCGTCAACGTCGGTAAGGGTAGGAAGTAGAGAATAGTTTATATTCATTTCCACACATGCATGTATTGCTTCCGTACATACATTTTCATGGCTCCACTGCTTATTAAAAAATATTTTTTCAAAGGTCTTATCAGAATTTTCGCCTATTCGCTCAAAACTAAATCCTATTAAGTAATAACCTCCATCAGAAGCTGGCCCAATAACGACCTCATTATCAGAAAGTAAATCGTAGGCATCATCTAAAATTTTTTGAGTTAATTCAAGACAATCGCTACCAATTATGAGAGCTTTTTTATGCTTTTTGTTAGCAGTATCGCTAAATGCCGAAGCCATTTTTAAACCCAGATCTTGCCCCGCAAATTGAACCAGCTTCTGAAATTTATCATTTTGCCAACTATCGTTTACATCAACAAAATCTGAGTAATAAAGGTATTTGGTGGCTTTTAGATCATTGACAATTACATGCGTGTGTTGTGTAAGAATATGGTATATTTCTAGTGCTTTTTCATTGCCTACGGTTGCCGCTAAACGGGTTTTCACTTTTCCAAGTTGTGGATTTTTTATAAAAATAATAAGTGCATTATCATTTTCAAGACACTCATTTTGAGTAACTAAAATATTGGTTGGCTCAGTCATTAAAAGTTAATAATTATGCTTTGAAAATTGTTTATTGTAAGTTTTATTCTGATTTTTGTTTCTCAAACATACGAAATTTATAAACGCATGGTTGAAAAAACTATTAACACTCATATAATCAACAATTACCCATTAAAAATTCATACATGAAACAAATTATCTACACCGAAAAAGCCCCCGCTCCAATTGGTCCTTACAGTCAGGCGGTTTTGGCAGGAAATACGCTTTATGTCTCAGGACAAATTGCTCTTGAACTTGCCAGCTCGGGCGATCTCAAAGCCGAAACCCAAAAAGTTATGGAAAATATCGGCAATATTTTGTCAGAAGCAGGCATGGCTTATGAAAATATTGTTAAATCTAGTATTTTTCTGAAAAACATGGATGATTTTGCTCTCGTAAACGAAGTTTATGGAAGCTATTTCACAGCCATGCCTCCGGCCAGAGAAACAGTGCAAGTAGCCCGACTACCTAAGGATGTAAATGTTGAAATTTCTGTCATTGCCGTAAAATAAATTCTAACAAAATTGATGTAAAGGCACGTCAAAACATTTAC
Organism: Emticicia sp.; assembly: GCF_049241225.1. Lineage (NCBI taxonomy): Bacteria > Pseudomonadati > Bacteroidota > Cytophagia > Cytophagales > Leadbetterellaceae > Emticicia > Emticicia sp. The sequence continues at coordinate 15,642 of NZ_JBMLRC010000332.1, read as the reverse complement.
AGTATCATTCAACTGATTATCAAGTCTTTATTTTACAATTATATTGATTCTAAAAATATAAAGTTTACCGTAAAATAATTTTCATGCGTCAGAATGAAACTATAATGAATAAAAACTTTTATATTTACAAAAAACAAAGTTCCCTCCCAATATTAATAACTAAAACTGATAGTTTAGCTATGAGAAAAAATTATTTTCTATCCCTTATTCTGTTAATGACCGCATTTTGGCACGTGCAGGCAACAGATGGAAGCAAATCAAATCCGACTGGTAATTCTGCCAACACAACTATGTTTGTAGCCCCGAATGCTCCTACAGGCCTTACCGGTACACCAGTTGGAGGAAATAGTACAAGAATTTTACTTCGTTGGAATGATAATGCAAATGATGAGACTGAATATGAAATTGCATATTCAACTAATTCTTCGGGCTATCGTATGACACGTACAGGAACAGCCTATTTCGGTACGGGTCCAGTACAATTTGAATTATCTGGTTTAACTCCTAATACTTCCTATTTTATTTGGATAAGAGCTATTAGAACAGGTGTTGATGCTCTGCCTTCTTGTCCGATGCAAGATGGTATGCCAACAGATGGCCCTCCAACCGGAATGAGTGCTTCTTGCTGGAGTAATCCACTCATACGATCAACCAATGACTTGCTCCCAGCAGCTGTTACTGAGGTTGTCGTTATGACACCTTATTCGCAAAGAACCAATACGGTTACTTTTATGGATAACTCTAATAACGAAACAGGCTTTATCATTGAGCGTCAAAATTTCCCACAAGATTATGTAGTACTTACTACAATTCCAGGTGTTGCAGGTACTGGTCGCCGTTCATACGTAGATAACACAACCTTACCAAATACACAATACAGATATCGTGTTTCGGCTCGTAATGCGACTGGTGTAACTTTACCAGAAGCTTATGGTGGTTTATTCAGAACACCTGATGATCCTCCAGTACCAGCTAAAGACTTAGCTCTTACCAACGATGGTTTAGGTCTTAATTTTATCAGATTCTATTGGAATAACCCAGCAAGAAATGCAACGAGCTTTATTATTGAACGTTCGGTTGATAATAATTCTTGGGCAAGAATTGGCGAAATACCTACTGCTGATCCAGTTTTTAGAGCGGAAAATTTGAACGAAGGACAAAGATATTTCTTTAGAGTTATATCTAAGAACGAAGGTGGAGAAAGTGCTCCATCGGGTGTTTTGGTTGCTACAACTTTGAAGCGTGTTGCTCCAAATCCTGCATTTAATCTATTAGCAAAAACAATCTCGACAACTCAGATTGATTTAGCATGGAATTTAGGAACTCAAGATGGTGTAACTAACAACCGTGTGGCTCAAGAAATCTATCGTTCGTCGGTAAGTGCTACAGATGGTTTTGTTAAAATTGCCACAATTGGTGATTATGAAGCAACATATTCTGATAAAACTGGCTCTCCGAAAACTAAATATTGGTACAAAATCTTGACTGCTAACTTCCAAGGCCAATCGCCATTCTCGAATGTAGCAACAGCAACAACTTTAGGGCCTCCGTTTGCTCCTTCAAATTTAGCAGCGGCTTTGGCTACTGATGCTTTGGGGAATGCTATCATCAGAGCAACTTGGAAAGATAACTCTGACGACGAGTGGGGTTTTGCACTTGAGCGTTCGGCTGATAGTACTTTTGCCAAAGGAGTTGTAAGAGCTGACCTCGATTCGAACATCGTAGCAGCTACAAGTATTCCAATCGAAGAAGGAGTAACTTATTATTTTAGAATCAATGCATCGAACAAATATGGTACTTCAAAATACTCTCCAACTACAAAATTGGATGTTGCTGTAACCGCTGCACCAAATGCACCGTATGACCTTAAAGGAACTGCAACATCAGCTGAGGTTTCATTGAAATGGGGTGATGATTCGAATAAAGAAGCTGGTTTTGATGTAGAGCGTTCTTTAGATGGTACTACTTTCACGAAAATTGGTTCAACTGGACGTAATGAGGTAACTTATTCGGATAAAACGGTGAGTGAAAAAACCAGATATTCTTATCGTGTAAGAGCAACAAACAGCAGAGGCAATTCTGCATACACTAATGTTTTGGTGATTACAACTCCAGCTAAAGTATCGGCTTCAATAGATATGATTGCTGATGAAGTTTTCAAAGTATATCCAAACCCAACTGTTGATGGTATCAAAGTTTCGGTTTCAGAAAATTTATTGGCAGAGTCAGGTATGATTATCATCACTGACAAATCTAATAGAGTAGTTTCAAAAACACTTTTGACTCCTAATCAATCAGAATATCGTCTTGATTTAAGCAATTATTCAGAAGGAACATATACTATTAGTCTTCGTACGGCAACGCAACAAATTACAAAGCGTGTGTACAAATTCTAATTTCAATATTGGGTAAATGTAAAAGAGGCGTTGCAAATTGCGACGCCTCTTTTTTGTTGCTTGCTCCCAAATAATTTCGGTTATTTATCAATCAGAAATTAGCTATTGATTGATTATCAAGATATTATATATTTTTCAAGATAATTCCTTACAATAAATCAGTCAGTTCTTAAATCAATCTTTCAACTTCACAACATTATTCAATTACCTTAATACCTAAATTTTGTCTCTTTAAAGTCGAATAAAAGCGTTGTACTTCCATCCAGTTTTTTCAGGATAACCTTATTTGATTCATTTTTATCAACTCGCTGTATGATGTCTGAATTTTTGGGCAAATAACAGTTGGTATACTGAGCATCCTGCACCGAATAAGTTGGCATATTATAGCCTTTCATGATACTCTTTGGTTGGTAAGATGGGTAGATAACGGTATCTCCTTTGGCATAATTTTGAATGATTTTATCAGCGAGTGACTTATACGGATTCCTGGTTCTTGGCTCATTGAAAATCTGAAAATATGCCAATGGCTTATCAGTATATTTAGCTTTAATCAAATTAGCTATGTAATAAAACTGTAAGAGAAGTATCAAACCAAAAAAGTATTTAATTTCTCCTTTAAAAGCTAACAGATTTTTAATCATAATTGCCACACATATCAAGGCAAAAGCATAAGAATAGGCAATATATCTCGGAATAATTCGCATGGTATTTTTATCCTGAATCGAAAAAACTACCAGAAAAAAAATCGGTAAAACAGCTAATAACACAACAAAAAACTGCACTTTATCGAATTTTTGGTAAAGATTTCTAATCAATGTATAAAAACCAAACAAGCCAACCGATAAAATGATATACTGTATTGGAGAAACCGTGAAGATAAAGTAAGCTCCCAAACAAATGACAATTGCAGCAGCCAACTGGATACGAGTATTTTTGAGATAAGCGGTGATAAATCCAAAACTAAATGCAAGCAAAACGCTCAAGATAAAGTTTTTTATACCACTGACAGCAAACGAGATTCCATCAATAATCAAAAACTGCATACTGAAAATATGCCTAAGCTGCTTGATTACGGTCGTGAAAGAAGTAACGGCTATCCACTCATTTGGCGAATATACAGCCATTAAATGATTATCGATGGCACTCTGCTTGATTGAGTGCATCGACCACTGACCGCCACTAAACTTTACCCAATACAACATTCCGATGACTGGAATAATCATAGCTAAGGTAAGCCCAAGCCAAGCTCTTTGCTTACGAAGATAAATTAAGCAGAATAAGCCTTGAATAAGAAATAATGGAAATATTGAGTAATGGTTCATTAAACAAATAAAAACCACCAAACCATAATCGAAGTAAATGAAAATTGGTCGTCGATTTCTCTCTTCATCTCGAAAAATCAAAAGCAATAGATGCACGCTTAGCAGAGCGAAGAAAGCAAGTACGGCGTAATTACGAGCGATTTGCGAATAATTGATAAAATACGGAGAAATAGCTGCTAAAAATGCCGATAGTAAAGCTAAATTATCAGATTTTAGGTGTACTCTAACAAAAATAAACAGCAGTAGTATGGTCAGAACATTAAAAATTAGCGAGGGCATTCGCATCGTAAAATCACTTACACCAAATATTTCAGTATTATAGTGATTCATTAATGAATAAAACGCCGACGTACCATTCTCTCGGTTTGCGATAGATTGTTCGAAGTCTTCGTAAGTACGCTTTTTCCAAAACTCTTTTGGTGTAAAGTAAGGAGAGTTTAATTTTCGAAGCGATTCGGGCTGGTTTCCTCCTTCTTGAACTAAAAACTGACTTACTAATAAGCCATATTTTTCGTCGCCCGCAAAACCATACTCATCAATTTTATAAAACCGCAAGGCTGCTGCTAAACACAAAATAGCAACCAAAATTGCATAAGTGTATTTCTTCAAAAAAGGCTGTATTTGCATCAATTTAACTATTTTTTAAATCTGCAATTGTCTGAATAGGGTCGGCCGAACTAAATACAAAACTACCCGCAACAAGGGCATTTGCACCTGCATCTACGAGTTGTTTAGCATTTTTGGAGGTCACACCACCATCAATTTCAATCATTACGGTAGCCGACATTTGGCGTACTTTACGTACTTTTTCGTAAGTATGTTCAATAAACTTTTGCCCACCAAAACCTGGGTTTACCGACATCACCAGTACCATATCTATATCATGGATAATATCCTCAAGGACATTGACTGGCGTGTGCGGGTTGAGTGCAACCCCTGCCTTACAACCTAAATCTTTGATTTGTTGAATCGTGCGATGCAAGTGTGGGCAAGCTTCATAATGAACTGTGATGATTTCAGCACCCAATTTCTTGAATGTTTCTAAATATCTTTCCGGCTGAACAATCATCAAATGCACATCGAGTGGCTTTTTGGCATGGCGTTGGATTGCCTCTAAAACCGGCATTCCGAACGAAATATTTGGCACAAAAACACCATCCATGATGTCGATATGAAACCAATCAGCTTGTGATACATTGAGCATTTCGCAGTCACGTTGGAGATTTGCAAAATCAGCAGCTAAAACAGAAGGAGCTATAATTGCTCCACTTGGAAGAGAACTCATACTTTTTTGAATATTTTTTTGCAAAGTTAGGGCTTAAAACTGTGGAACGAAATTTTATTTTGCTCAAATAATAACAAACAATGCTAATAAAAAACGTCGGCAGGGTTTTGAAGCCTGCCGACGTTAAAACATTGATATAATTACTCCTTGATTTTATTTCTCACGGTATAAAACCTCATCAATTAAGCCATAAGTTTTAGCTTCTTCGGCTTTCATCCAATAGTCACGGTCAGAGTCACGTTCTACCTCTTCGATGGTTTTTCCTGTATGATTGGCCAAAATTTCGTATAATTCATGACGTAATTTGATGATTTCCTTCACGGTAATCTCCATATCGCGTGATTGCCCCTGAGCACCACCACTCGGTTGGTGAATCATTACACGAGCGTGTGGCAATGCCGAACGCTTACCAGATGCTCCACCTGCCAACAATACAGCTCCCATTGAAGCTGCCAATGAAGTACAGATTGTAGCTACATCGGGGCGTACATACTGCATAGTATCATACATACCCAAACCTGCATAAACCGAACCACCAGGGCTATTGATATACATAAGAATATCTTTTTTCGGGTCGGTTGATTCTAAAAATAATAATTGAGCCACTACTACATTGGCTATGTAATCGTCAACACCAGTGCCAAGGAAAATGATACGGTCAGCCATCAATCGTGAGAAGACATCGAGGACAGTCGCACGCATCTGACGCTCTTCTACAATGTTAGGCGTCATGTTCGTTACGTTGTGCTTCATGTAATCGTCAATTCCTAAACCACTCATGCCCATGTGATGTACGGCATACTTACGAAATTCTTCTCCAAAATTCATATTTTGTTATTGGTTATTTGTTATCAGTTATTGGTAATACTTTACTGCATGCTTTTTGATAAAACGTATCGCTATTTATCAAAGTTCAAAAATAGAACTTTCTAAGTTGCCGAATTGTTCGATACAAAGATGTTAATTCTTTTAGAAATTTGTAGTCAGAATTTCAGATATTTTCTCAGAAAAACTGATTTCAGCTTTTATAATCAAAATTAAACTGCCCTTTAGGGGCTGATGGCTATGAACACAGGTGATAAAATCAGAAATATACGCCAAGGAAAAGGTTTTTCGCAGGAAAATATGGCTGACATGTTAGGTATCTCGACTACGGCTTACGGCGATATTGAGCGAAATAAAACCGAATTGACGATTGCAAGAGCTACTGAAATTGCCAAAGTTTTGGGCGTCAGTATTCTTGATTTATTAGATATTTATTCACCGCTACACCTCACCGAAGCGTCGGTCGCACCTACCCTCCACTCGGAGGAGAGGGAGAAAGAACGGCTGGAAAAACTCCAGCTCGAAAATGAAAAACTAAAAGCCGAAGTCGAAAAATGGCAAATGGCAGCTGCATATTGGCACGAAAAATACGAAAATCGTTTTGTGGGAAATACCATGAGAGTGATTACGGAAGAACCCGAACGCAGAAAAATTGGATTTTAGTTAAATACTTACTTCGACAGATTGAATTCTAGGCTTTGTACCATCATTTGAGCAATTTAGAAAATTGCTCTACAGCATTTCGTCACATTTTCCTGCACTTCTACAACATTTTTGAGTTTCATGTAATTTCAGAGCATAGTTTTGTTGAAAAATTTATGAAAAAGCTATGCAATCATTACAAAAAATCAGACGTTACGAATTTATTCTCATTATTTTTATCACAGTTATCTACGTCATTCGTCGACTTTTCCAAGAAGCCAGTAAGTTTGACTCGATGATTACAGCGGCCGAACTCAACAAAGTACCTTCGAATATTATCTGGGGAAGCCTCAGAGCTTATGACCATATAGGCAATAATAATTTCCCGACAATTGTGGCGGCTTTGCTGTTTTTAGTAGCATGGTTATTTTTTCACTACTTGGTTTTTCCGAGATTACAAGAAAAAAAGTTTGATAGCACAACATTTACTTTCATTGCAATCGTCATCATTTTATGTATTTCAAGTGTTCAGATTTTTGAGTATTTAAAACTTTACATCCGCTTCAAACACGATTCAAATCAAAACATTATTGGCCTAAAGGTTTATTCACAATACCGAAAGCTACTCGTGGTTACGAATAGTATTGCGGTATTAATTACAATTTTATTTTATGAAGCTTTTTCTCAATTCTACTATTTCATTCATAAAAAACTCAAAGACGAAAAAGAAGTAAATTTTCAATATTTAGATTATTTTCTGATAGCGACCATCAGTATTTCTATGATATTTGTTGCACTTTTTGGTAATATCCTTTCGGGAAAAGGCTATTGGTATGGTGCTGTAAGAGATTTATCGTTGTTAGCCGTTGGTGCTATTACTATATTTTTCGCACAAGATGCTTTTTATAAAAGAGTTCTCCCCTATTTCTCGTCGGTCAAATCAATAGAATTTCAGAAAGGACTCACTTACTTTGTTTTCATCAATCTTTTTGGGGCAATTGGTGGGTATTTTATTCAGATGCTCAGTTGGTTATCTTATAATTATGTCTATTTCGGATTCCACAGCGAATGGATCATACAATTATTCATGATATTTGTTGTTATCTCAATTGTGATAGCTTTTTTAAGAAAAGTATTTTACAAAGAAAAAATCGAGCTTAAAACCCAGATTATTTCAAAATCGGCTGAATTATTAAATCTTCGCTCACAAATAAATCCACATTTTTTATTCAATGCCTTGAATACTCTTTATTCGGTTTCGTTGAAAGAAAACGCCGAAAAAACTTCTGATGGCATTCAAAAACTGGGCGATATGATGCGTTTTATGCTGAATGAAAACCACCAAGACCGGATTCCGCTGAGTAAGGAAATTGAATACTTGCATAATTATATTGATATTCAACGCATGAGAATAGATGAGAATCATAACATCGAAATAAAAGTAAATATTCAGAATAGCGAACGAGATATTTTTATTTCGCCGATGTTGCTCAATCCGTTTGTTGAGAATGCCTTTAAACACGGCATAAGTTTCCGAAATCCTTCGTGGATATACATTACGCTTACGCACGATGCACAAAAACTATACTTTAAAGTACATAATAGTTTGCACCCAAAACAAGAAAATTCACCCGAACAAGCCAATAACGGGATTGGCTTAGAGAATGTAAAGAAACGCCTCGAATTGATTTATCCTAACCGCCACACACTCGATATTCAAGTGTCAGACAATGATTATTTTGTATCTTTGATTATCGGAATTTACTAAAAATTATGCAAAGAATAATTACGCCCCTTCTGGGGTTGGAGGTTGCCGCCATTGCCATCGACGACGAACCAAGAGCTTTAGAAGTAATTGAGATACACGCACAGAAAGTGCCATTTCTTGCACTAAAAGCAACTTTTACTGATGCCTTCGAGGCGATTCCGTATTTACAGCAAAACAAAGTTGATTTAATCTTTTTGGATATAAAAATGCCTGATATTTCGGGCATTGAGTTTGTGCATATTCTCCAAAAAACGCCCATGATAGTTTTCACAACTGCTTATTCGGAATATGCTGTAAAAGGGTTCGAACTTGATGCTGTTGATTATCTACTGAAGCCATTTTCATTAGTAAGATTCACAAAAGCTTGTAATAAAGCTCTCGAAATGAAACTTTCTCGGACCGATACTGCCCCCAATTTTCTATTCCTCAAAACTGGTTACGAAGAAGAAAAAGTATTACTTGATGATATACTTTATGTAGAAGCCGAAGGGAATTATATGGCGTATGTTTTAGCAAACAAAAAACTTTTATGCCGACAAAATATTGGCGAATGTATGGCACAATTACCAGCCAATCAATTCATCAGAATCCATCGTTCATATATTGTTGCCTTGAATAAAATACAAAAAATTACCCGCCAAGCAGTTTGGGTGGCGGGTAATGAAATATCTGTTGGTGCTTCGTATGAAGATAAAATCGGCGAAATCAGAAAACAATTAGGGCTTTAACGTAAACCAGTATCAATGTTTATTTCAAGACTTGTGGTTTTATCTTTCTCTATTTTAAACGTTTGTGGAAAGCTCTTTTTTGTAAAAATAGTTTCGGGTTTGATGCTTAGCTCATACTCGCCCGCAGTTAGGCTTGTACTCTTTAGCACACCATTTGTACCATTATAAGTCAATTGTTTTTCTAAAACTTGCTTATTCAATTTTGTATCTGTAACCGTAAATGTATATGCTTCATATACTTTCCTTATATCTTCAACTGGCCGGTTACAAGGTTCAGTCGAACAGAGTGGCCCAATTGTGACCTTTATATCCAACGAACCAGTACCTAGCAAAACCGTTTCACCCGCACAAGCTATCAAAAATAGCATTGATAAACCTATAATTATAAAAAATTTATATGCTTTCATGTAAATATATTTTTATTTATGAATGATACAGTTTTAGATAAAATGGTTGGAAGCCGTAAAATATTAGTAACTACATCCTTCTATTTTTGCTTCAAACACAGATACACTATTAGTATTAATTGAAGGCGACGAACTAATTACAATTGATTTTCCGGCTTTATACATTTTATTTCCACTCTGTGCCCGAGATTAAAATTTTATCTTTTGCATGAAAGGGGCGTTGTCGAATCAATTGCATAATTTAGGGGCATTACACTCATCGAAACATTGCCCGAACCACTCGATACTAAACATTAGTTATAATGAATCATGAATTAATTGTATCTAGGTATAAAAAACAATTTAATTGATAATATTTTGCCACAGAGCTACACGAGGTACGACAGAGAGTTACACTAGGAAAAATGGAAAAACTCTGTGAAACTCCGTATTTTCTTAAACTCTGAGCAGCTCCATAGCGATCGACGCTCGGTACAAAAAATACTATCAGTTTAATTTTAACTGTTATTGAATCTTAAAGTTGCGGTTAAAATTAGATCATAGGGCCTGCTCCTTTAAAAAAAGCTTTTGTTTTGACCAACTGATTGTTCACTCTTCCCTCTTTATCTTTTTCTTCAACACTTTCAAATCTCACTCCTGAGAGGTCTATAAACCAATCCGATTGATTTTCCCAATAATTTAATTGTATCTTTTTAGTAACAAAAACCTCTTTTTATGCTAAAACACACAAAGAGCCAAATGATAAAAAAGTAAAAGTACATTTTTCATGAGAAAAGCTTTCGGACGAAAAATGAATTCAAAGCTAAGAAAAATAAAAGATTTGAAATATCATTTATTCTATTCTTTTTCAAACGGTTAGTTTACCTTCTTCAAGGCACTTTTCATACCTTTTTCGATAGCTTTATAATCTTCGATTCCTTTACCGATGTAGATAAATGCAATATTGAAATTTCCTGTAAGTAATTGTTTATGAAGGCGATAGGCCTCACGCATTCGGCGGCGAATGAGGTTACGGTCAACGGCGTGCTTAAACTGACGCTTCGGAACGGAGAATAAAACTTGGGTAGGAGTTTGAGAAGAAACAACGCCATCAATCTCGGCTAATGGCTGAGGCTGAAAAACCACACGCATCGGGTATGAAAATACACCTCCGTTGGCAGAATTCTTTCTGTCAAAAAGGTTTTCGATTACCTTCACACTGCAAAGACGCTCGTCTTTTTTAAATGTTTTCTTCATGTGGAGCGAACTTCCAGTTCGCATTTATGAATTTTAGTAATTTACGAAACATATCTTCATTCCAAAATAAAAAAAGCCACCAATAAGGCGGCTCAAATATCTTTATTATCAAATAGATTGATAAAATTTCTATTTCAAGAAAAAATCTTATTTGTGTTTTTTCTCGTCAGATACAGTTAATCTTTTTCTGCCTCTTGCACGGCGTGCTGCCAATACTCTTCTTCCATTAGCAGTTTCCATACGCTCACGGAATCCGTGTTTGTTACGACGCTTTCTATTTGATGGTTGGAATGTCCTTTTCATTATATTTTTGTTATTTTTGTTCTTGGAATCTTAATTCGGGAGTGCAAAAGTACTACTATTTTTTAAAACCACAAAATCCTTACGAAAAAAAACTGTATGAACTACAAAATATATTCAAAAAATAAGGCTTTTCACTTCATTGATATCGAATGTAGCATCGAAAACATTCAAACTGATGAAATTGAGCTTCAATTACCCGCATGGCGACCAGGCCGCTATGAACTTCAAAATTTTGCCAAAAACATTCAGGTTTTTGAAGTTTTTGATGAAAAAGGCCAAAAATTACTGACATCAAAAATAACCAAAGACCGCTGGAAAGTACAAACCAAAGGAGCGAGAAATATCACAGTAAAATATAATTACTACGCTAATTTAGTGAATGCAGGAAGCAGTTTTGTTGATGAAAACATTTTGTACGTAAACCCCGTAAACTTGTGTATCTATGCCGAAGGCCACATCAACGAACCATGTACCTTAGAGCTACACAAAGCTGAGAATCAGGAAATTGCGGGACTGAACGACCAACAAAAATTAGATAACAACCGAGTAAGCATACCTTTCAATGATTTCTATCATTTGGCCGATTCTCCGTTTATTGTCAGTTCAAATCTGAAGCATGATTTTTATGAAGTCGGAAAAATAAAATTCAATATTTGGTTTGAAGGCAATCTTTCGAGAGAACATTTGGGTAGAATCAGAACTGATTTCAAGAAGTTTACCGAAGAGCAAATCAAACTTTTTGGCGAGTTTCCCGAAAAAGAATATCACTTCATCACTTGGATTTTGCCCGTACCCTACTATCACGGCGTAGAGCATCGGAGTTCTACCATGCAAGTTTTGGGGCCAGATAGCCAAGACTTTGAGGAATTATACATTGATTTACTCGGTTTGGCTTCGCACGAACTTTTCCATACTTGGAATATCTGTAAACTTCGCCCCACTGAGCTTCTCCCCTACGATTATACGAAAGAAAATTATTTCCCGACTTGCTTCGTTGCTGAGGGCGTAACGACTTACTATGGAGATTTGATGCTCTACCGTTCGGGCGTTTTCAACCAAACTCAGTATCTCAAAGAACTCGAAACTTATTACAAACGCCACTTCGACCACGCCGACCGTGCCTCACAATCGCTCGTCGAATCTTCGTGGGATTTGTGGCTCGATGGTTACAGCCAAAGCATTCCCGACCGCAAAGTTTCGGTGTATCATAAAGGAGCAATTGCCGCTCAGATTTTAGATTTACATATCCAACGAGTATCTCACAAAACTCGCTCGATTGATAATGTGATGGAATTGATGTGGAAACGTTTCGGAGCTTCAGAAAACGGCACGCCATTGAAAGGCTACACCATGCAAGATTACAAAGATATTTGTGAAGAAATAGCCGAAGAATCACTCGACTGGTATTTTGAGAAGTGTATTCTCGGAACCGAATCTCTTTTTGATTTACTAAATCATTATCTGAAAGACATTGATTTACATATTACTCGAAACGAAGAGAACTTAGTACAATTAGAAATTCTGAGCTAACTATCACCAAAAACATTCTCAATTCTACATTATTCATTATCAATTAAAATAAATGTATTCATTCGATTATAATTACCGAGTCCGCTACGCCGACATCGACCAAATGGGCTATATGTATTACGGAAACTACGCCAAACTCTACGAAATCGGGCGTGTAGAAGCCCTACGTTCGTTGGGTTTGCGTTACCGAGACTTGGAAGAAACAGGAATCATCATGCCCGTTTATGAAAATAAATCTCGCTTTATTTCTCCAGCCAAATACGATGATTTAGTTACAATCCGAGTGATTATTAAAGAATTACCGAAGGTAAGAATAATTTTTCACTACGAAATTTATGATGAGCAGCAGACGCTCCTACACACGGGCGAAACCACATTGGTCTTTGTAAGAACATCCAATAATCGAATTGCCACTTGCCCGAAAGAAATTACCGATAGATTATTGCCTTTTTTCCAGTAGAGCAATTTTCCAAATTGCGTAAAACAAATGAGCCACTTCAAGAAAGAAATGGCTCATTTTTAGTACGTAATAATACGGAGAATTGTTTTACAATTTTGGATGCTTTTTATGGAAATCGGTTGCATCTTGATAAGCTTTGGCAACTTGCAATAGCTTCGCTTCGCCAAATAATTTACCCATAAAAGTAATACTCACAGGACGGCCTTCCGCCCGGAAACCATTCGGCAAAACCACGCACGGATGCCCCGTTAGGTTTGTCATAGTCAGGTTTTTGCTAAACGATGGCGTGACGTACACATCAAATCCTTTCAAGGTTTTATCTAATTCTTGAATCAATAAGGTACGGTGGCGATTGGCCTGTAAATACTCAACCGCAGGTACAAATCGAGCCGAACGGAAGGCATTTGGCCAAGCATTTTTGTTTTGTCTAACCATCAAATCATCTTTGCCCGAGCGAGTCAACTCATCAAAAGCAGCGGCAGCCTCTACACCCAGCAAAAAGCTAATTTCGTTTGATGGCAAAGTAGGTAATTCAATCGGAACCAACTCAGCACCGAGTTTTTTGAGCGTAACTAAAGTAAGCGAATCGGTTGTTTTGTTGGGGTATCGTCGCTCAAAATCACTTTTTACGTACGCTATTTTCATGCCTTTGATACCTTTCGTTCCGTCATAGTTAAACGGAGCTTTCATACAAGTAAAATCCTGATTATCAACTCCTTGAATTACATTTTGTACAATTGCACAATCTTCTACTGTTCGGCAAATTGGCCCGAGTTTGTCCATACTCCAACTCAAAGCCATTGCACCCGTGCGAGGTACACGCCCGAATGTTGGACGCAAACCCGTAGTTCCGCACTCAGTAGAAGGCGATACTATCGAACCCAGTGTTTCGCTACCAATAGCAAAAGGCAGTAGTCCAGCCGAAACCGAAGATGCCGAACCTGCCGACGAGCCACTCGAACCACGCTTCAAATCCCACGGATTAAGGGTTTTTCCACCAAACCAAACATCACCCATGGCCAATTCTCCCAACGTTAATTTTGCACAAAGCACCGCTCCTGCTTGCTCCAAACGCTGAATCACGGTGGCGTCTTTATCAATCATTTGGTCTTTGTATGGTACTGAACCCCAAGTAGTTTTGTAGCCTTTCACGGCTAATAAATCTTTCGCACCGTACGGAATTCCGTGCAGAAATCCACGGTATTTTCCTGCCTTAATCTCGGCATCGGCTTGAGCAGCTTGTTTGAGTGCCAAATCTTCGGTAAGCGTAACTACGCAATGCAGTTGAGTATCATATTTTTTTAATCTTTCCAGAAAAAACTTTGTTAATTCTACCGAAGTGATTTGTTTGGTTTTGAGCAATTCACCCAATTCTCGAACCGAATAAAACGCCAAATCTTCACGGTTTGCGGGTAATTTTACGGCAGAAATCTGCGAAGCTTTAAATGGTAGGTAGTTCTTCTCAAACTCAAAACCCACAGGAAGTGGATTGAAATACAGAGCTGGCGAAACGCTATTATCAAGCGGCACTTTTCGCATGGCTTCAAAATCTTTCTGATTATCACGCAAATCATTGAGCATCGAATCTGCCTCGGCATCGGTAAAATCAAGGCCCAAGATTTTTTCAGCTTGATTAATCACATCGACTGTCAATGGCGGATTTTCGACAACTTTTGTGATAAATGCACCAAGGCCAAGCGACAACACACAGGCAATAGGAAGGATAAGTTTTTTCATGTTTATTGATGAGTTAAGCTCACAATTTACTAAAAGTTTGGTATTGAGAAAATGAGTTTTTAGATTTTATTATTAGAACTAATTTGTGAGTATATTTGATTTTCAGTTTATCAACAAAATATCAATCAATGAAAAAAATATTATATTCAGTAAGTCTCTGTACGCTGTTTTTAGCTCCCCCATCGGGGGCTGGGGGGCTACTTTTCGCACAAACACCGAGCAGTATCCAAAAACATATCAACTATTTAGCATCAGATAAACTCGAAGGGCGTGGAACAGGTACGGAAGGAGGAAAAACAGCAGCTAAATACTTAGAAAAACAATTCAAAAAAATTGGCTTGAAACCCTACGGCGATAAAGGAACTTACCTACAAGAATTTCCTGCAAAAAAAGGTTTACCACCAAATGTTAGCTACGTGCAAGCGACCAATGTGGTCGGTTTTTTGGATAATGGTTCAGATAAAACCATCATCATTGGAGCACACTATGACCACCTCGGCAAAGGCGACCAAGGGAGTTCACTCGAAGCAAATTCGGTGGGAAGTATCCACAACGGAGCCGATGATAATGCCTCTGGAACGGCTGGTTTAATAGAAATGGCTAAGTTTTACGCTAAAAACAAAATCAAGGAAAAACACAATTTCTTGTTCATTGGTTTTTCGGGCGAAGAATTGGGTCTGATTGGCTCAAAATATTACGCAGATAATGCAACAATCGACTTAAAAACAGTCAATTGTATGGTAAATATGGATATGATTGGGCGTTATCGTGAAGATAAAGGCTTAACGATTGGCGGCTGGGGAACGAGTAGTTTTTGGGGAAAGAATATTCCACAACTGGCTATGAATCAAGGAGTTAAATATAATGTTGACTCGGCGGGAGTTGGTCCATCTGACCACACTTCTTTTTATCTCAAAAACCTTCCTGTGCTGTTTTTCTTTACTGGAGCTCACCAAGAATATCACAAACCAAGCGATGATGCGAATCTGATTAATGCCGAAGG